>NZ_NZQP01000012.1:0-3222 GCF_002695945.1 Marinimicrobium sp.
CGTGAGCCCGGTCGGTGCGGCAACCGTGATCGCGCTGAATGGTGGCAATGGCTTCGCAGGCATCCACCACCTGATCGGCCGGCACAAAGCCGACCGGGCTGGCAAGGCGCGGGTAGGTACCGGTCTCTCCGTAAGTCATACCCATGCCGCCGCCGACCGCGATGTTGTAACCGACGATATCGCCATCTTCTTCAATAGCGATCAGGCCGATGTCGTTGGCTAATACATCGCAATCATTGTGGGGTGGCAGAGCGATGGCGACCTTGAATTTTCGGGGCAGGTAGCGGTAGGTGTAGAAGGGTTCTTCCTCTTCGCCTTCGCGGGTTTTTGGCGCCTCGTTCAGCCAGGTTTCTTCATAAGCCCGCGACCGCCACATCAGTCGTTCGCTGATCTGCACCGCATGGTCATAGACCCGTGCGTGATTGGCAGAAAGGTGCGGGTTGACGTTCGCCACCACGTTGCGGTTGACATCCCCGCAGGCGCCCCGGCTGTCCAGCCCCAGCGAATCCAGATGTTGAATCAGCGGTTGCAGGTTTTCCTTGAATACCCGATGAAACTGAAACGTCTGTCGGGTGGTCAGGCGCAGGCTGCCGTCGGCAAAGCGGTCGGCGACTTCATCAAGTCCGAGCCACTGGTCCGGGGTCAGTACTCCGCCGGGCAGCCGCAAGCGCAGCATAAACTGGAAGTGCGGTTCGAGTTTCTGTTGACGACGTTCTTCGCGCAGCTCCCGGTCGTCCTGCTGGTAGAGACCGTGAAACTTGCTCAGGTGCGTGTCTTCATCGTGCAGTGCGCCGGTGGCGTGATCCGCCAGGGAATCGCGCAGGGTGCCGCGCAAATACCGGCTTTCGCGCTTGATCTGTTCGGCTAAAGGCAAATCGTCATGGCTCATCAGTACACATCTCTCTGGTAGCGTTTGCTTCGGGTCAGCTCGCGCAGGTATTGCTCGGCACTGTCGCGGCTTTTGTGTCCGTGGGTGCTGATCACGTCGATCAGGGCCTCGTGCACGTCCGGCGCCATGGCATTGGCATCGCCGCACACGTACAGGTGCGCGCCGTCCTCAATCCAGCGCCAGAGCTCCGACCCCGCTTCTCGAATCCGGTGTTGCACGTACACCTTGTCTGGCCCGTCCCGGGAAAAGGCCACGTCCAGTCGACTGAGCAGTCCCTGCTTGCGCCACTGGAGCCATTCGCGCTGGTAGAGAAAATCGGTGCGAAAGTTCCGGTCGCCAAAAAACAGCCAGTTTTTGCCCGCATGCGCTTCGGCCTCGCGCTCCTGCATGAAGGCTCGAAACGGCGCTACCCCGGTGCCCGGGCCGATCATCACAATGGCCGTGTTGGGGTCATTCGGGAGGCGGAAGTTCTTGTTCGTGTCGATAAACACCGGCGCGGTGTCATCCAGCGCCAGGCGATCCGCCAGCCAGGTGGAGCCCACCCCTTCACGCAGGCGCTCGCGTTGTTGGTATCGCACCGCCGCCACGGTCAGATGCACTTCCTCGTCCACAGCCGCCTGGCTGGAGGCGATGGAGTAGAGCCGGGGCGGCAGGCGACGGATGTGATCCACCAATGTCTGGGCGCTCAGTCCGCCAATGGGGTATTCCTGGAGCAGATCCAGCAGATCTCGCCCGTGCAGCCAGTCGATCAGCCCCCGTTTATCGTTGGTCAGCTGTTGAAGCTCGCTGGCCTCACTCAGTTTGGCCCACTGTTGCACCGTCGGTGGTGTCAGTCGCGTCAGCTCAAGATGATGCTGCAACGCCTGGTGCAGTGTCAGGGAGTCGTCCTTGAGCGTCACGGCTTGCTCGCCGTCCAGCCGGGTCTGCTCGAGAATCCGGGCCACCAGCTCCGGATCGTTCTGCACATAAACGCCCAGGGAATCGCCGGGTTGGTAGCGCAGCCCGGAATCTTCCAGGGAAAACTCCAGGTGGTGTACCGCCTTGCTGGAGCCACGACCGTTCAGCGTTACCCGGTCCAACAGAGGGGCGGAAAACGGATGCTTGCGATCATGGCCCGCAGCGGTGGAGGTAGATGCTGTGGGTGTCGGGGCAACCGCAGCCGTGCTTTTTGTCTCGGATTTGAGTACCGATAACAGTTGCGTCATCCACTGATCGGCGGCCTCCTCATAGTCCACGTCACAGTCCACGCGATCCACCATCCGCTCGGCACCCAACGCCGCCAGACGTTGATCAAAATCCACCCCGGTCTGGCAAAAGTATTCGTAACTGGAATCCCCCAGCGACAGCACGGCGTAATGCAACTGACCGAGCTTCGGTGCCTTGCGCCCGTGCAGGTATTCGTGCAACCCAAGGGCATTATCCGGCGGATCGCCTTCGCCGTGGGTGGAGGTGATGAGGGCGAGCCGTTCGGTCTTTTTCAGTTGCCGGACGGGGAATTCGTCCATATCCAGGCACTCGACGTCCAGCCCCTGGGCGCGGGCCTGTTCCGCCAGCTGTTCGGCCAGGGTTTCGGCGTTGCCGGTCTGAGAGCCGTACAGTATGGTCAGTGTGACGGCGGAACCGCTTGCGCCGGATGGTTCGCCGCCGGCGTGCAACGCNGCNCGGTAGCCGGCNAGATAGCCNTGGACCCAGTCCAGTTGCTGCTCGTTCAATTCCCGNAGTAGGGCGTCGATTTGCTGGCGCTGNGCGTNGTTCAANGGTGANGGNGGCAAGGGNGCGTTCATGCGAAGTCGGGCTCCAATGGGTTCCGTGATCCTNTGACTTTGATAGTGAGTCAGGCTAACAAAAACTCAAGGCAACGCCGCCGTTTTGCTTAGACGGATGTGTCCTAAGCAAAGAACCGGCGGTAGTAACAGGGGGATGTCAGTGGCGCTCTTTGTGCGCGATGTCGCCTTCTTTNCCCCGCAGCATGTAACGCCAATAGAAANGTGGCAGNAGNTGTTTTTTGACCACCCAGTAAAAGCGCGACCGCTTGAACGGATTCAGGGGCAATGTGGGCGTTACGGTTCCACCGTAGGTGAATTCCGCGAGCATCACCTCGCCATAACCGGTGACCACCGGGCAGGANGTATAGCCGTCGTAGCGGGCGNTCAGNGGTTCCTGATCCAGAAAGGCGAGCANNTTTTTGACCACAACGGGTGNCTGCTTGCGTACGGCNGCCGCCGTTTTGGANGTNGGNANCGANCTGGCGTCNCCNANNGAAAACACCTCNGGGTANTCNGGGTTNTGCANNGTGTGNGNNTCCNCNNTCAACCANCCNNCNTCATTGGCCA
>NZ_NZQP01000012.1:3227-218493 GCF_002695945.1 Marinimicrobium sp.
CTNTCGCGNACAAACTGCGGCGCGCGTTGTGGCGGTGTNACNTGCAGAACATCATAGGNCTCNTCGACNTCGTGGNTNTNGNCGTTCTGATCNGTCACNTTNAANGTNGCGATGTGNNTTTCGCCATCCACCCGGATCAGATCGTGTTTAAGGTTGATGCCTATCCCGTAATCAATGGCCACGTTCTGCAGGTGNGGAACAAAGTCCGGCACGCTGAACAGGGCGCCCATGCCGCTGTAGAATTGTGCCTGTATCTGNTGACTCTGCTGGCGTTTCTGCCATTGATGGGCCGCCAGNTAAGCGATTTTTTGCGGCGCGCCCGCACATTTGATGGGCGTGGACGGCTGGGTAAACAGGGCGCGGCCGGCCTTCAGGCCATCGATGCATTGCCAGGTGTAACGGGCGAGTGAAGGATCGTAATTGCTGCAGACACCCCCTTGTCCCAGTGCCTCAGGAAGACCTTCTATGGCCGACCAATTCAGCTCAATGCCGGGCGCGACCACCAATGCCCGATAGTGGATTTCATTACCATTATTCAGCACCACACGCTGTTGTTCCGGCTTCAGTTCGCTGACCGACTGGCGAATCCAGNTCGCGTTGNGGGGCAATGTGTGGGCTTGCGGCCGAGCGGTGTCNTCCAACGCGTAGGTGCCTCCACCGACCANCGTAAAGGCCGGTTGNTANTAATGCGTGTCGNTNGGCTCGATNACNGCCACATCCAACNNCGNGCGNTGACGCAGCAGCGAGGCGGCGNCGCTGGTGCCGGCGGCACCGCCGCCGATGATNACAATATCGTGGTGCCGGGGTTGGGTCATGNGTCAGCCTCCTGTCAGATCGAGCGGGAAGCTTATCAGTATTAAGATGTATTAAAAATATATCTTATTAGATGGATTGGTATTAAGCAAAGTGCTGAGCGATATAAGCCGTGCCACTCAGCTTTGAGGGGGGAGGGCGTCCCTGGTCCCTCGCATTGCAATCTCCCCCTTNCGCCANAAGCGCCACTCTCCGGNTTGGTAGATATCCNAGGTCTCATCGCTGGTNAGCGGNTCGGTGACGATCACNCTGACNATGTCGTCGGGNGTGGTTTCNGATTCGAAATCCACCATCATGTCGGCGTCTTTCAGGCGGGCCGGGCCGAAGGGNGCCCGGCGGGTGATGCTGGCCATTTTGGTGGAGCAGTAGGTGAACAGCCAGTCGCCGTTGCTCAACAGCAGGTTGAAGACCCCCTGACGGGCGTAGCCTTCGGACAGANTCACCAGCCGCTGNACCACCTCGGCGGTCGGTGTGTGCCGGTCGCAATGCTGGCGCANGTGGTTGAGCATGTCGCAGAACAGCGCCTCGCTNTCNGTNGTGCCCACCGGNTCGTAGAAACCGGNTTCGGGCGCNAANTCCGANANNTGGCCGTTGTGGGCAAACACCCAGTACCGGCCCCANAGCTCGCGGGTGAACGGGTGGGTATTGGCGAGGCAAATGTCCCCCACATTGGCCTGACGGATATGGCAGATGGCCACTTCGCTTTTGATCGGGTGGGTCTGCACCACTTCGGCGATACGGGAGGAGGCGCTGGCATCGGCGTCGTGGAAATTGCGCACCCCTTTGCCTTCGTAAAACGCCACGCCCCAGCCATCTTTGTGAGGCCCGGTCTCGCCGCCACGGCGGGTCAGGCCGGTAAAGCTGAAACACAGGTCGGTGGGGGTGTTGGCGCTCATGGCCAGGAGTTCGCACATAGTGATGAGGCTCTCGGGTTTCGGAGGTCTATCACCATTATACGCATCGAGGCGTCTTTCGCAGGTCTTGGGCGCGCCTTTCGATTTCTGGGGCGCGACTCGTTGAGCGCTATCCGTGGGTGATCTGCATCGGGACGCCGGAACGGTCGAATGCCAGCAAGTTATTGATCATCCCGTTGCGAATGGCGTGGATGACTTTTTCGATGGCGTCGTCTACCGCTTTGGGGGTGGGCAGCTTGTTGTCCGTGCCGGGCAGGGCGGCAACAAAAACCGCATCCCACGTATCGCTCGCCTGCTTGGCTTCTTCGACCAGGCTGGAGAAGTCTGCCAGTTCGTCGGGACGCTTGTCGATACCGGCCAGCGGCGCCAGATGGCCCCCGTGTCCGTCCTCAAAATCCCGCGCCTGCTGCTCGGTATAACCGGTGGGTAATTCTCGGCGCGCGAGAACCAGAATCAGCTTTTGTGGTTCCGGTTGAGAGCGGGCAATAGTGAGAAAGTCATCGAAGTGGTTCAGCTCAAAGGTGCTCATAGCGATGTGGCCATTGTTGTAAAAACGAGAGTTCTGCCCATTGTGCACACTTTCGGGGTGAACTGTGATTCCTCTAAAGGGGTAGACCCATGGGGGAATATCCCGAGGGCGGCCAGAGCAGTAGGCTAGAGGTCCCGGTTGGTATTCCCCTGGCAGCTGTGCCACCGGGACTCAAAGGCCTCTGGTGCAGGGAGTGCACCTTTTTTTGAGCCGATCGGAACGATCACGCCACCGTCCGGCTGATAAAGCGATAAGCGGGTGCGGGGATCAGCCGTTCGGGGTCCTGACTGTCGAGAAAATTTTTCAGTGCCAGCCCCAGCTCGGTATCACCCTCAATGGCCAGTTTGCGGCGAAAGAACAGTGTGTCGGGATCAACCTGGCCGGCCATGATTTGCAGCAGTGATCGGGTATCGGCTCGAAAGGTCACGTCGGGCGCCACAGGCTTGAGCGAAACCTGCAGCCGTTGGCCGAGTAGCGTTACCGAGAAGTCCAGATTGATATCGGGCACGGTGATCCGCGCCTGTCGACCGCGCAGAAAATCCAGTTCACCCCGGCGCAGAGCCTCTGAAAAAGTGTGGTTCAAACCGATGCCCAGCGTGTGTCGGCGAATGGTCTGGGGGATGAGCGGCTGGGCCACCTTGGCGCATTGAATGAGCCGGGGGAGTGTTGGGCGAAATACTGCTGAACGGGATTGCATGGTAGTCATAGTGGGGCACCTCCTGAGCGGGCATGCTAGCAAACCCGGGGGGCGTCGCCACTCGCCCAAAATAGGTACCGTTTTTAAACAGAGGTAAACGCCGATGGAATTACTTTGTCCCGCAGGAAGCCTGCCCGCGCTGAAAACCGCCCTGAAAGAGGGGGCCGATGCCGTCTATGTTGGCTTGCGCGGTGATACCAATGCCCGGCATTTTGCCGGTCTCAATCTCGACACCCTGGGGCTGCGCGATGCCGCCCGGGAAACCCACCGGCAGGGGCGGCGATTGCATGTGGCGATCAATACCTTTGCTCACCCGACACAATGGGACAGTTGGCAACAGGCAGTGGATGAGGCCGTCAAGGCCGGAGCGGACGTGTTGATCATCGCCGATATGGCGGTGTTGGCCTACGCGGCGGAACGCTACCCCGAGGTGGAGCGGCACCTGTCGGTGCAGGCCTCGGCCACCAATGCGGCGGCCATTGATTTTTACCAACAAGCCTATGGCGTCAGTCGCGTGGTGTTGCCGCGAGTGCTGTCCATGAAACAGGTGTCGGCACTGGCGCATACCGTGAGTACCGAGCTGGAGGTGTTCGCTTTTGGCAGTCTGTGCATTATGGCTGAGGGGCGCTGTTATCTCAGCTCCTACATGACCGGCGAGTCCCCCAACAACTCCGGCGCCTGCTCCCCCGCCAAGTTCGTCCGCTGGGAAGAGAAACGCGGCGTCCTGGAATCCCGCCTGAATGGCTACCTGATTGACCGCTTCGCCGGCGGCGAGAACGCCGGTTATCCCACCCTGTGCAAAGGTCGATTCGAGGTAGGCGGTGAGCGCTACCACGCCCTGGAGGAACCGACCAGCCTCAACACCCTGAGCCTGTTGCCCGAGCTGTACCGCGATGGCATCAAGGCGGTGAAGATCGAGGGTCGCCAGCGTAGTCCCGCCTATGTCGGCCAGGTTACCCGGGTGTGGCGTCAGGCCATCGACCGTCTTTTGGAAGATCCGACCCGCTATCAGGTACATCAGGACTGGGACCACACCCTGGCGGGACTGTCCGAAGGGCATCAGACCACCATCGGGGCCTATCACAGGAGTTGGCGCTAATGTTAAAACTGACCATCGGACCCATTCTGTATTACTGGCCCAGGGAGCAGGTGCAGCGTTTTTACACGTCGGTGGCCGAATCGGACGCCGATGCCGTCTACCTGGGCGAAACCGTGTGTCCCAAGCGGCGGGAGCTGAAGTTGGAGGACTATATGGCCCAGGCGCACCAGCTGCGTGAGGCCGGCAAAGAAGTGGTGTTATCCACCATGACCTTGCTGGAGTCTCCTGCAGACCTGCGCGAGCTGCGCCGCTACTGCGACAACGGTGAATTCGCCCTGGAGGCCAACGATATCGGCGCGGTGGGCCTGCTGCGGGAGGCGGGGCTGCCCTTCGTCGCTGGAGCGGCCATCAACTGCTACAACCCCCAGACCCTGCGCCAACTGGTGCAGTTCGGTATGCAGCGCTGGTTGATGCCGGTGGAACTGTCCCGGGAGTGGCTGTCGGAGATACTGCGGCACCCGGATATTGAGGATATCCGCAGCAGCTTTGAGGTCGAGGTGTTCGGCTTTGGGCATCTGCCCCTGGCCTGGTCGGCGCGCTGCTTTACCGCCCGCTCGGAAAATCGGCCCAAAGATCAATGTGACTTGTGCTGCATCAAATACCCGTCGGGCCGTCCCGTCTACAATCAGGAAGACGAGCGGCTGTTCGTGCTCAATGGTATTCAGACCCAGTCCGGAGATCGGTACAATCTGGTGACCGAGGTGCCGCAAATGGCCGGGCTGGTGGACGCGGTGCGCCTCAGCCCGGAGCCCGAGGGCACCCTGGAGTGGCTCGCCCGGTTCAGGGCCGCCAGCCGGGGCGAAGCCCAGGCGCGCGCCGCGCAGGACGTCAACGGCTATTGGCACAAGATGGCCGGTATCGTGCAGGTCGCCTGAGCGCGGCCCCCAAAATTCCAACGACTTTATTGAGGCTGACGAATGACAGAGCAATCCAGGGNCATCACCGAGTCGGCGGTCGAACTTCAGCCCGCCTCCCAGGACATCTGGGACCAGAAATACCGCNTGAAAGACCACCAGGACCANCCGGTGGATCAGACCATCGANGCCACCTGGGAGCGGGTCGCGCAGGCGCTGTCCGAAATCGAGCCCAAGCGCAAAGCCCACTGGCGCGAAGAGTTTCTCTGGGCGCTGCGCAACGGNGCCATTCCCGCCGGCCGGATCATTTCCAANGCCGGGGCCCAGGCCTANAAGCCNGCNACCTCCACCATCAACTGCACCGTCTCAGGCACCATCGGCGACTCGATGGAAGACATTCTGCACAAAAACCTCGAGGCCGGCCTGACCCTGAAAGCCGGNTGCGGCATNGGTTACGAGTTCTCCACCCTGCGNCCCAAAGGCGCNTACGTGGCCGGCGCCGGCGCCAANACCTCCGGGCCGCTGTCGTTTATGGATATCTACGACAAGATGTGCTTCACCATTTCCTCNGCCGGTGGCCGGCGNGGNGCCCAGATGGCCACCTTTGANGTGCACCATCCGGACGTCAGCGAGTACATCCGGGNCAAGCGCGAGGCCGGGCGNCTGCGCCAGTTCAACCTGTCGCTGCTGATTACCGATGACTTTGTGCANGCGGTCAANGCCGATGCCACCTGGCCGCTNANTTTCCCCATCACCGAGAATGACCTCAAGCGCGAGGGCCTGGACGGTGATGACCCCGANCAGGTGGTCTGGCGGCGCCTCGATCANGTNTCCGANAAATACCTGCGNAANGANGANGGNGANATCGCCTGCAAGGTNTACAAGAAAGTCCCGGCGCGGCAACTGTGGAACCAGATCATGCGTTCCACCTACGACTTNGCNGAGCCCGGCTTTATCCTGATCGATCGGGTCAANCAGTGGAACAACAACTGGTTCTGTGAAGACATNCGCGCGACCAANCCCTGCGTNACCGCCGATACNTGGGTTCANACCGCGGAGGGGCCGCGCCAGGTCNGTGAACTGGTGGGGCGCCCATTTACCGCCCGGGTGGACGGCACNCACTACGCNTCCGGCGANGAAGGCTTCTTCGTCACCGGCGATAAACCGGTGTTCGAACTGTCCACGCGCGAAGGTTATACCGTGAAACTGACCGGTGACCACAAAGTGCGCAAGGTCGCTTCCAAAAGCCGCTGGTCGGAAACGCTNGANTGGGTGCCCGCTGANCAACTGGAGCCGGGCGATCAGATCGTCCTGCACAACCACCGGNCNATNCCGGANTGGTCNGGCGAGGGTANNCGNGAAGAGGGNTACCTGATGGGCTTGCTGGTGGGCGANGGTACGCTGAAAAGCGACAANGCNGTNCT
Source organism: Marinimicrobium sp. (assembly GCF_002695945.1). Classification (NCBI taxonomy): domain Bacteria; kingdom Pseudomonadati; phylum Pseudomonadota; class Gammaproteobacteria; order Cellvibrionales; family Cellvibrionaceae; genus Marinimicrobium; species Marinimicrobium sp. Next base: position 9,558 of record NZ_NZQP01000012.1, read on the forward strand.
NTCGGTNTGGCCGGGACANCAGGCNGTGGGTGATTCNCCCCAGGCNCACCCGGTCATGGNCGAGGCGCTGCGCTGCGCCCGCACNCTGCCGCACCGGGCGGANTTCCGNGGTTGGATGGAANTGCCCGGCCGGGGNGAATACCGTCTGGCCACGGGCGCCATCAAACAGCTGGCNGAAGACCTGGGCATGACNCCCGGCAANAAANTGATTACCCCCGCGNTGGAAACACGCTCCAGNGAATTCTATCGCGGCTTCCTGCGCGGNTTTTTCGATGCCGATGGTTCGGTGCAGGGCTCTCAGCAGAAGGGCGTCAGCGTGCGTCTGGCNCAGTCCGANCTGCCNNGNNTGAANGCNGTTCAGCGCATGCTGTTGCGNNTNGGNATTGCNGCNCGNCTTTANCAGAATCGTCGCCCNGCCCAGCACCGTGCGCTACCGGATGGCCGGGGTGGCCAGCAAGCGTATGCCACCGTCGCCCAACACGAGTTGGTCATCAGTGGCGATAATCTGCCGACCTTTANGGAACGGGTGGGCTTTTCCGACATCGACAAAATGACCCGCCTGAAAAATGCCCTGGGTAGCTACAAGCGCACCCTGAACCGCGAGCGGTTTATGGTGACGGTGGAAGGGTTNACCCCCGTGGGAACCGAAACCGTTTACGACGTGCAGGTTCCNGGCATCAACGCCTTNGATGCCAATGGNCTCTACGTGCACAACTGCGGTGAGCANCCNCTGCCNCCCTATGGNAGTTGTCTGCTCGGCTCNGTNAATCTGACCCAGTGCGTGAAGCATCCCTTTACCGANCAGGCGGAATTNGATTGGGAAAAATTCCGCAAGNTGGTCTCCATCTTTACCCGCATGNTGGATAACGTGGTGGANATCAATGGGCTGGCACTGGCGNAGCAGCGCNNNGAGATNGANCGNAAGCGCCGCCACGGNATGGGCTTTCTGGGGNTGGGNTCGGCCCTGACCATGCTCACNATNCCCTANGGCAGTCCCGCGTCCATCGCCTTTACCGAACAGGTGAGCAANGAGNTGGCNCTGGCCGGNTGGCGCGAGTCGTTGAACCTGGCCAAAGAAAAAGGNCCGGCGCCCATCATGGCGGAAACCTTTGANGTNACGCCCATCATGTTGGCCAANCANCCNGAGNTGGCNANAGANTACAANGTNGGCGATCAGGTGCCCGGNAAAGTGNTNTGGGCAAANTACAGCCGNTATATGCNGCAGGTGGCCGAGGAAGANCCGGCACTGGTGGNGGCGCTGGCGGANACCGGTGGCCGCTTTACCCACCACTCCTCCATTGCGCCCACGGGCACCATTTCCCTGTCCCTGGCGAATAACGCCAGTAATGGCATTGAGCCCAGTTTTGCACACCACTACGCGCGCAATGTGATCCGCAGTGGCAAGAAAACCAAGGAGAAAGTGGATGTGTTCTCCTACGAACTGCTGCGCTATCGCCAGTTGGTCGAGCCCAAAGCCAAGCCTTACCCGCAGCCGGGGGAGAGCGGTCTGCCGGAGTACTTTGTGGTGTCCGACCAGATCACCCCGGAGCAGCATGTGGATGTGCAGGCCGCGGCGCAGAAATGGATTGACTCCTCCATTTCCAAAACCATCAACGTGCCCACAGAAATCGCCTACGACCGGTTCAAGGACATTTACCTGTACGCCTACGAGAAAGGGCTGAAGGGCTGCACCACCTTCCGCTTCAACCCGGAAGCCTTCCAGGGTGTGTTGGTGAAAGAGCAGGATCTGGAAAACACCACCTATGTGTTTGAGCTGGAGGACGGTCAAAAGCTCGAACTGAAGGGCAACGAAGAGGTGGAGTACGACGGCGAAATGCACACCGCCGCCAACCTGTACGAGGCCTTGAAAGAAGGTTATTACGGCAAGTTTTAATTGGAGCAGTCTGTATGAACGCCAAAGTTATTGACAAAAAAATCACCGGCTTCTCCATCAAAAAGCCGGAGCCCGAGAAAGAGCCGGACATCGAGCGCATGCACGAGAAGTTCGAGCGCCCGGAAACCCTCGAAGGCAGCACTTACAAAATCAAGACACCGCTGTCCGACCACGCCCTGTATATCACTATCAACGATGTGGTGCTGAACCCGGGCACCGACCACGAAGTGCGCCGCCCCTTCGAGATTTTCATCAACTCGAAGAACCTGGAGCATTTTCAGTGGGTGGTGGCGCTGACCCGCGTCATCTCCGCGGTGTTCCGCAAGGGTGGTGATGTGACCTTCCTGGTGGAAGAGCTGAAAGCGGTGTTTGACCCGCAGGGCGGCTACTTCAAATCCGGCGGCCGCTTTATGCCCTCGCTGGTAGCGGAAATCGGCGACGCCATCGAAACCCACATGAAGCGCATCGGCCTGATCCAGGATGAAGCACTTTCTGAAGCGCAGCGGGAGGTGCTCAAGGAGAAGCAGGTGGAGTACGAGCAGAAGCATCACATCGAGCATGGCAGTGATGAGTTTCCGCCGACCGCAACCTTGTGTCTGAAGTGCCATACCAAAGCGGTGATCATCATGGATGGTTGCAAAACCTGCCTCAATTGCGGCGCGTCCAAGTGCGGCTGAGCCTCGACTGAGGCTCAGTTGATTTACGTCAAGGCGGATGTGTGCAGTCAGCGTAAAGTAACTTCACACGTTGTCAGCTTTGGAATTTACTATGGACGACACACAGAAACCGCTGGTTTACGCCTGCTCGGGCCGCTCGAACGTGGCCCAGTTGGCGAACGATATTGCCGTGGTGATGGACCGGGAAGGCCACGCTGAAATGTCCTGCATTGCGGGCGTGGGTGGCGATGTACCGAGTCTGGTCAAGGTCGCCAAATCCGGCCGGGATATCTGCGCCATCGACGGCTGCGCCCTGGCCTGCGTCAAGCACTCCCTGGCCCGCCACGGCGTAACGCCCAAGTGGCATATTGAGCTTACCCGCAAGGGCATCAAAAAGCGGAATCACGAAGGGTGCTCCATTCAGGAGCATTACGATGTGTTGCGCAGTGTGTATAGCGAGTTGGGGATTATTGCGACGGGGGAGTAGCGTATAGCAATGGTAACGGCGGATGCGCGCTTTGCGCTTATCCGCCCTACACCACTTCCTGAGTTACGCGTAGGGCGGATAAGCGAAGCGCATCCGCCGCAACCCAAGCCGATTCTTCTACCGAACCAAATGCCCCACAAAATTACAAGGCCCCTGCCGAGCATCCAACTGCGGCTGCAACAACTTCGTCCACCCTGTGCGGCAGGCCCCGGTCGACCCGGGCAGACAGGCAATCAAGGTATGGTTCGCCAACCCCGCCAATGCTCGAGACTGAATGGTCGACGTACCAATCTCCCCCCAGGAAATCTGCCGGAACATCTCCCCAAACCCTTCCACTTCTTTATCAAACAACGGCTTCATCGCCTCGGGGGTCGAATCCCGGTCGGTAAACCCGGTGCCACCGGTGATCAGGACCACATGCACCTTGGCATCGGCGATCCAGGCAGAGACCTGGGCGCGAATCTGATAGATATCGTCTTTCAGCAATGCGCGGTCAGCGAGGGTGTGGCCCTCTTCCTGCAGAGCGTCCACCAGGTACTGACCCGAGGTGTCGTTCTCAAAGGTGCGGGTATCGGAAACGGTCAGAACCGCAATGTTCAGGGGTTTCATTTCCGATGGTAAGGCGTGTGCCATTAACAGCTACTCCGTAACAATCTATTGAATCAGGTAAAAGTTTAACCGCCGATCATCGCCAGCTGCCGGGTCGAGCCGGGGTTCTGCTCGTGCAGGTGATGGCTGAAATCTTTGCCCTTGATGGCTTCCCGCAAAAACGCCATCACCGGCTCCGGATCATCGGACTGCAACAGGTGGCGCAGGCTCTGGTGCTCATCGACAAACAGGCACAGGAACAGCTGCCCCTGACTGGAGACGCGCAGACGGTTGCAGGTGGCGCAGAAGTCTTTGCTATAGGGCATGATCATGCCGATGCCGCCGGCGTAATCCGGGTGCCAGAATTCCCGGGCGGGGCCGGAGTCCCGGCCGCGCAGTCGCTCCTCCCAACCCTGAGCGCGCATCCGCTCGATCACCCGGTCGCCGCTCAAGTGGTGGCGATCAAAAAACTCGGCGTTGTCCCCGGTCTGCATCAGTTCGATCATGCGCAGGGTGATGGGCCGGTCTTTCACAAAGTCGATAAAGTCATCCAGCGCATCGTCGTTGTAGTGCTTCATCAATACGCTGTTGACCTTGATGTTGGGAATGCCCAGCTCGGCCGCACGTTCCAGCCCCTTGAGAATTTCCTGCAGCTTGTTGTGACCGGTGATCATCTCAAACTTGGCGTGATCCAGGCTGTCGATGCTCACGTTGAGCGCATCCAGGCCTGCCGCGTGCCAGGCATCGATGTCCTTGGTCAGGCGGTAGCCATTGGTGGTCATGGCCACGGTTTCAATACCGGGGGTCTGCTTGCACAGTCGGATGATCTCGGTCAGATCTTTGCGCAGGGAGGGCTCGCCGCCGGTAATGCGCACTTTGCGCATGCCCAAGCGGGCAAAGGCATTCACCAGACGGCGGATTTCGTCGAGGGTCAGGTCCTGAGCGCGGGCATCGGGGCCACAATCGGTCCCGTCCGGCAGGCAGTAGTCGCACCGAAAGTTGCACACTTCGGTAACGGACAGGCGCAAGTAACTGAAGCGCCGATCAAAAGAGTCAGTCAGCATAGAAACACCTTTCCAAGCGCGGGAGGCAGCCCGGTTTCCCGAACGGCCCCGGTTACCTCGGCTCACCCGGTTGGGTGAGAGGGTAACGGCCCATGGACCTTAGCGTTGCCTTAGGTCAATGGGCTCGGTGTGAATGTACGTTCATTGTAGTCCAATTTTAGCCAAAGGTTTATGGCTCCGAGGTATAACCCCGTCTACCTCCTCATGGGTAGTTGGCACTTTTCGGTGGCAGTTTTGAGTCAAATCAACCACTTAGCGTGCGCGTGCCGTTAGTATGCGCGGGTTTTTGCCCGCTGTGATGCCCAATTCCTGAGGATCTTTGCCCAATGTCCCTGTTTGCCCCCGAGCTTCTGTCCCCCGCCGGCAGCCTGCGTGCCATGCGCCTGGCCTTTGCCTACGGTGCCGATGGGGTCTACGCCGGTTTGCCACGCATGAGCCTGCGGGTGCGCAATAACAGCTTTGATCACGAGGCCATGGCCCAGGGCATCAGCGAGGCGCATGCCCTGGGCAAACGCTTTTATGCGGTGACCAACGTGGCGCCACACAACAACAAGGTCCGCACCCTGATCAAGCATCTGGCGCCGGTGGTGGATATGGGGCCAGACGCCCTGATCGTCTCCGACCCCGGCGTCATCTGGCTGGTCCGCCAGCAGTTTCCTGATATGCCCATGCACTTATCGGTCCAGGCCAATACGGTCAACTGGGCCGCGGTCAAGTTCTGGCAGGAGCAGGGCATCGAGCGGATCATCCTGTCCCGGGAACTGGGCATTGAGGAGATCGGTGAAATCCGCGAGCAGGTGCCGGACATGGAGCTGGAAGTCTTTGTACACGGGGCCCTGTGCATGGCCTATTCCGGGCGCTGCATGCTTTCGGGCTACTTCAACCACCGCGACCCCAATCAGGGCGCCTGCACCAACGCCTGCCGCTGGAAGTACGAGGCCAGGCCCGCCCGGGAAAACGAAATCGGGCAGTGGGAGCCCGTGGTGATCGAGGACAAGACCCGCCCCGGTGAGCTGATGCCGATGGATGAAGACGAGCACGGCAGCTATATCCTCAACTCCAAAGACCTGCGTGCCGTGGAGTATGTGGAGCAGCTGACCCGGATGGGCGTGCACTCGCTCAAAATCGAGGGGCGCACCAAGTCGCCTTACTATGTGGCCCGCACCGCCCAGGTCTACCGCCGCGCCATCGGCGATGCCGTCGCCGGGAAAGCCTTTGACCCGAGCCTGCTGTTTGAGCTGGAAGGCCTGGCCAACCGAGGCTACACCGCCGGCCTGCTGGACCGCCACGCCCGCCCCGAAACCCTGCAGAACCTGGAGCGTGCGCACCACAACGGTGCCCAGCAGTGGGTGGCCGAGCCCAAGGCGAGGGTAGGAGAGTGGTATGAAGTCGAAGCCAAAAACGGCTTCTCTGTGGGGGAGCGGTTGTACCTGCTGACGCCCGAAGGCAATCACCCCTTTGAGCTGAGCGCGCTGCAGGATAAAGCCGGCACCCCGATAGAACGCGCCCCGGGCTCGGGCCACCGCGTCCGCCTGCAACTCCCGGTGGATTGCGACCCGGAAACCGCCCTGCTGGTTAAAAACCTGGCGTAGGGCGGATAAGCGCGGAGCGCGCATCCGCCGTTGCCAGATATGAAGTCTTGTCTTAGATAGCGCATTGCGTTCGATCATGGCGGATGCGGCCTCCGGCCTTATCCGCCCTACGCGGCCTCCGAGCTATCCGTAGGGCGGATCGGTCCGACGTTTTGGAGCGCGGAGCGCGCATCCGCCGTCATGAGGTGGCATTGCCGCTGAAGTAGGGCACCCATGTGGTGCCGCTTTAATCAGGTAATAAACCGATCAAAGGGAATGACGGTGACGGGCTCGCCGGCTTCGACTTTGCCTCGTTCGGCTTCGAGCACGGCGTAGGCATTGGCGCCGAGGAAGGAGGTGAGTACACCGGAGCCCTGGGCGCCGTTGCTGTCGATCTGGTTTTCGCCATCGATGCAACGCACGGTCGCGCGTTGGAAGTCCTGTCGGCCCGGGCTTTTCTTGTAGCCGCTGGCGGCCTTGGCAGTCACCTGCAAAGGCGGTTCCGGTGCTTCGCCGGCCATGGTGCGCAGGATGGGTAGCGCCAACTGGTGCAGGGTGACCATGGAGGACACCGGGTTGCCGGGCAGGCCGAAAAATACCGCCTTACCCAGGTGCCCAAAGGCGAAAGGTTTTCCGGGTTTGATGGCCACTTTCCAGAAGCCGATTTCCCCCAGCTCGCCGAGAATGTCTTTGACATAATCCGCATCGCCTACCGACACACCGCCGCTGGAAATGATGGCGTCGGCTTCTGCTCCGGCGCGTTCGAAAGCGGCGCGGATCTGATTCGGCTGGTCGGGAATCAGGCCCAGGTCCAGCACCTCGACGTTCAGGCGTTGAAGAATGGCGATGAGGCCGTAGCGGTTGCTGTCGTAAATGTGGCCATCTTTCAGTGGTTGTCCCGGCGGAGTAAGTTCATCGCCGGTGGACAGCACCGCGACTTTGAGGCGTCGCTTGACCGAGGCCTCGGCCAAGCCCAGGGAAGCGAGCAGGGCAATATCCACGGGACCGAAACGATAACCGGAGGGAAACACTTCCTGGCCTTGTGTGATGTCCTCGCCGGCACGACGAATATTCTCGCCCGTAGCAGGCGCTTTCATCACGCGAACGCTATCGCCGTCGACTTCGGTATTCTCTTGCATGACCACCGCATTGGCACCGGCGGGAATCGTGGCGCCGGTGGTAATGCGTACGCATTGCCCAGCGTTCAGTTCACCGTCGAAGTGATGCCCGGCCAGTGATTGTCCGACCAGCGTCAACACTTGTCCGGCATCTTGGGCGCGCAGAGCGTAGCCATCCATCGCCGAGTTGTCGTAGCCGGGGACATTAAAGCCGGCGTGTACCGGCTCGGCGGTGACCCGGTCGAGCAGCTCGGGCAGGGAAACGGTCTCCGTGTCGGTCACCGCCTGTACCGCCACTTGCATGCGGGCGATGGCGTCCTGAACCGGAATCAGTTGGGGTTCGTCGCAGCAGGCCATCAGTCACTCTTTTCCTGGTTGATCATCCACACGGCGGCTTCCACCCGTGAGCGCAGGCCGAGCTTTTTCAGCAGATGTTTGACGTGCACTTTGACCGTGCCATCGGAAATGTCCAGCTCCCGGGCGATGAGTTTATTGCTCAGCCCCTTGGCGATCAGTTTGAGAATTTCCAGCTCGCGCCCGGTCAGGCTGTCGAGCTTGGCTTCGTTGTTGGGCTGGGGCTTGCGGATGGCGGTGGCCAGGGCCTGGGTCACGGCTTCGCTCATCACCATCTTGCCCTGCAGGGCGCGCTCGATCTGGGTGAGCAGTTCGTCCGGTTCCATATCCTTGAGCAGATAACCGTCGGCGCCCCGGGAGATGGCGGCAATCACATCTTCGTCGGCGTCGGAGACGGTGAGCATCACGATGCGGGAAGTCACTCCCACCCCGCGCAATTTTTCCAGGGTTTCCAGTCCGTCCATGCCCTGCATGTTCAGGTCGAGCAGAATCAGGTCCGGGTCCAGTTCTTCCCCGAGCTTGATGGCTTCGGCGCCGCTGCCGGCCTGCGCGACCAGCTCCAGGTCGTCGGACAGTTCAATCAGTTGCTGCAACCCTTTGCGCAATAAGGGGTGGTCATCCACCAGCATGATGCTGGCCGCGTCGTGGCTCATAAAGATGTCTCCCAAATCAATCAATATCGCCGCATTGTCAGTGGCTTACCTCTTTTTGGCAAGTCGCGGGCGGCCTTAGCGTAAGGATGAAAAAGGCGCAAGCTGTCCAGTGTGGGTAGCCCTTTGGAGGGTGACGCCCGAGTGCCCCTATGTCCAAGGGGGCATTGAGCGCCTTTTGCCCAGCGCCCATAGTAGCGCGATGAGGATTACGATCAACCCTGCGAGCAGTGCGTCCCCTATGCGTGACTTGTCTACCCCGACCAAGGTATCGACCGACACCACCGGTCCGGGGCCCGGTTGGGTGGGCGCGGTATTGGTCTGCGGCTTCGGACTGTGGTTGTTGCCATCGGTCTGGGTGGTGTTGTTGGCGGGCACCCGCACCGATCTGAGCTATTCCGATTTACTGTCCCTGCTGGCGTTGACGGGTTTGTCGGCCAGTTGCCTGCGCTTGACGCTCGGCTTCTGGCTGTTGAGCTACGGCCGCGGCCTGGTGCTCAGCACATTGTTGATTCTGCTGCTGGTGGCGGTGGTGCTGACCTTCATGCTCAGTGGCGCGCCCCTGAGCCGGACCTGGCTGCCGGCACTGTTTCTGTTGGTGGGGCTCGGCGGTGGCGGTCTGGCAGCCCTGGGCGGACCGGCGGAAACCTCAGACGAGGCACAGCGCTACGGCCTGGAAGCGGCCTCGCTGGCGGGGCATCTGGGGGTGGTGCTCAGCTTGTTGGTGGTACCGCTGGTTATTACGGTGCCGCTGCCGGTGGGTGAGCCCCAGTGGCTCAATCTGAGCGTCAGTCACTTTCTGGGGCGCCTGCCTGAAAACACTTCGATCTGGCTGGGCTGGAGCGGTCTGTTCTGGGCTATTTTTGCCCTGATCATTCTCCTGCTCTGGTCCCTGCGTGCGCCTTGGCGACAGTCCCTCGCGGTGAGCGATTGGCGTCGCGGTGTATCCGCGCTGTTCGCCGGCGGACTTCTGGCTGCGTTGGCCGGCTGGTTGACCTTACCTCGTTCGCTCGGTGGCGTCTCGGTCTGGATGCCGGTGGAGCTCACGCTGATGTGTGTGCTGGCCCTGTGCGTGTTGCTGGTTGCGGGGCTCTCCACCGCGCCTCAGCGTCAGCGGTTGATCGGTTTGTTGTCCCACCGGCACCTCTGGTTGATGAGCCTGTTGTGGCTTGCCAGTGTGGGTACATTCCTGGGGCTGACCCTGGTGTTCCCGATCGTGACCTGTCAGCTGTTCGGTGAGACGCAGGGGTATTCCGGAGTATTTCTTTATGCCTGGATGTTTCCCCTGTTGGCCATTCTGGTTCGCCCCTTGGGCGGTTGGGCGGCCGGGCGCTGGGGCGGTGCACGGGTGGCGGCGGTCAGTATGCTCGGGCTGGCGCTGGGCGCGGTGGCCGTATTCTGGAGCTTGCGTGCCCTGACCTTGTCCGAGTTCCCTCTGGACTACCTTATGCCGTATTTGCTCGCGATGGCGCTGCTTTTCGCGGCCTCGGGCATTGGTTACGCCGCCTTGCTGCGCGCACTGCCCCAAGTGTTCCCCCCGACCCGACGACAGCCGGCGCAAATGTGGCTGGTATCGGTAGCGACCCTGGGGATGGTATATATCCCTCTGGCGCTGAATCGAGCCGGCGGAATGGACGGCGTCTATCAGGCATTTCTGGGCTTTGCGCTGTTCTATGGTCTCTGCGCGTTGGCGGCCTGGGCCTTGTACCTGCGGCGCCACGCGTTCATCTATAACCCCTAAGCCGAATTGCTCCTTATGCCAAAGAACTTTCGCCTACCCATTCAGAGGTAGCAGGTGGTGCCTAAACGGCTCAATAGGCACGGGCGCCAATCATTTCTACTATGAGGCAGTACCCCTAAACATTGTCGGGTTTTTATCGGCCCGGTTCTCTGGAGACGCCTCATGCTTGATGCCAGCGCCATCGCCCCCCGCGACCAGCGGCGTGCGCTTTTTCTTTCCACCTTTGCGTTCACCCTGTGCTTTGCCGTCTGGACGATCTTTTCCATCCTCGGTATCCAGATCAAGCAAGAGCTGGGGCTGAGTGATACCCAGCTCGGTTTGTTGATGGCGACCCCGATTTTATCCGGCTCCATCAGCCGCCTGTTCCTCGGTGTACTCACCGATAGGTTCGACGGCCGCTGGGTGTTTGGCCTGTTGATGATCACCACCGGTGTGGCCGTGCTGCTGGTGAGCATGGCGCAGAATTATTATCTGCTGTTGCTGGCCGCGCTCGGTGTGGGGCTGGCCGGCGGCTCGTTTATTGTCGGGGTGGCCTACACCTCGGCCTGGTATCCAGCGGGCAAGCAGGGCACGGCGCTGGGAATTTTCGGTGCCGGTAATGTCGGCTCGGCGATCACCAACTTCGGTGCCCCCTTCCTGTTGCTCGCGCTCGGATGGCAGGTGACGGCTCAGGTGTATGCGGTGGTGATTGCCCTGATGGGGGTGGGCTTTATCCTGTTCGCCAAGGCCGATCCCGGACTGGCGAAACGTCGTGCCAACATCACCTCGCTGAGTCAGCAGTTGGCGCCCCTGGGAGACCTTCGGGTCTGGCGCTTTGCACTCTATTACTTTTTTGTGTTCGGCGCCTTTGTGGCCCTGGCGCTGTGGTTGCCCCACTATCTGATGGAAGTCTACGGGCTGGGTATCGCCGCCGCCGGTATTCTCACCGCGCTCTATACTATTCCCGCCTCGCTGTTCCGGATTCTCGGTGGTTGGATGTCCGATCGCTACGGCGCCCGTCGGGTGATGTACTGGACCCTGACCGCCTCGGTCATCTGCTGCTTTCTGCTCAGCTATCCGCCCACCGAATACCGGGTGCTGGGGGTGGATCGCACCCTGGAGTTCAGCTTTGAACTGACTCTGCCCGCCTTTGTGGTGCTNACNTTCATTCTCGGTTTCTTCATGTCGCTCGGTAAGGCNGCGGTGTTNAAACACATTCCCGTNTACTACCCGACCCACGTTGGGGTTGTGGGNGGTATCGTCGGCATGATCGGTGGCCTGGGNGGNTTCTTTCTGCCGCTGACCTTCGGCATGCTCAACGACGTGATCGGTGTCTGGCAGAGCGCNTTCATGTTGCTGTTTGTGATTTCTGGTGCGGCGNTGGCCTGGATGCACTACGCCATTCGCCTGGCGGAGCGGCACGAGTGGCGTTCCGGACAGGAAGTNACNGACCTGCCGGAATTCTCCACGCCCGATGCNTTTGTGCTGGAGGACTGGCGTCCGGAAGATAAAACCTTCTGGGAAGAGAAAGGCAAAAAAATCGCCCGACGCAATTTGTGGATCTCCATNCCCAACCTGTTTCTCGCCTTTGCGGTCTGGTCCATNTGGTCCATTCTGGTGGTGAAAATGCCCCAGCTCGGTTTCCCCTATACCTCCAATCAGCTGTTCTGGTTGGCGGCNTTGCCGGCGCTGTCCGGGGCGACNCTGCGTATTTTCTACAGCTTTATGGTGCCGATATTTGGCGGCCGCCGCTGGACNGCGATTTCCACCGCCTCGNTGCTGCTGCCNTGNCTGTGGTTGGGTTTNGCCCTNCAGAATACCGATACGTCTTATCTGGTGATGNTGATTCTGGCCTTACTGTGCGGTTTCGGTGGNGGCAACTTNGCNTCCAGNATGGCCAACATCAGNTTCTTCTTCCCGAAAGCGGAGAAGGGNGGNGCCATGGGGTTGAATGCCGGCCTGGGTAATCTCGGGGTATCCGCCATGCAGNTGATNGCNCCGCTGGCGATCGCCGCCAGTGTGNTGGGCCCGTTCGGGGGTGACCCCATGGTGATTCAGTCCGGCGCCTTGGCGGGCGAGAACCTGTGGATTCAGAATGCCGCTCTGCTCTGGGTACCGTTCATTATTGTGGCGGCGATAGCNGCCTGGTTTGGCATGAACGATATTGCTTCGGCGAAATCCTCGTTCAGTGATCAGGCGGTGATTTTCAANCGCAAGCACACCTGGCTGATGTGCTGGTTGTACCTGGGCGCCTTCGGCAGNTTCATCGGCTTTGCNGCGGGNTTCCCGCTGCTGTCCGGCATGCTNTTCAAGGATGTGGACCCGACCAAATACGCGTTTATTGGCCCCTTGCTCGGTGCCCTGGCGCGTCCGGCCGGTGGGGTGATTGCCGACAAATTGGGCGGTGCGCGCGTGACCCTCTGGACTTTCGCGGTGATGATTGCCGGTGTCGTCGGTGTGCTGCAGTTTCTGCCCGGAGAAGACAGTGCCGGTAATTTCTGGGGCTTCTTCGGGATGTTTCTGGTGCTGTTTGTCGCCTCGGGTATTCTCAATGGCTCCACGTTCCGCATGGTGCCGGTGATGTTTATGACCCTACGCCAGCGTGCGCTGGGCGACACCGAACAGGCTCAGGTGGAAGGCAACAGAGAAGCGGCGGCGGTACTCGGTTTCATCTCCGCCATCGCGGCCTACGGCGGTTTCTTTATCCCCAAAGCTTACGGTACCTCATTCGATATGACCGGCGGTGTCGCCGCGGCCCTGACCGGCTTTGTGGTGTTCTACGTGAGCTGTCTGTTCGTAACCTGGTGGTATTACGCCCGACGTGGAGCTGAGGTGCCCTGTTGATGCAATGTCTCCCCTTGTCGTGCAAGGGGAGACATTGTTTTCTAGCTGACCGTCAGGTCCGTGTTTTTGAGGGGAATATCGCGGATACGTTTGCCGGTTGCGGCGAANATGGCGTTGAGNACCGCCGGAGCGGCCACCGCGATGGTGGGCTCGCCCACGCCGCCCCAGAANCCGCCGGAGGGCATGGTGATNACTTCCACCTTGGGCATNTCCTTGAGCGTCATCACCTTGTAGGTGTTGAAGTTCTCCTGCTCAATGCGCCCGTCTTTCACCGTCGCTTCGCTNTAGAGNAGGGGCGACAAGCCGTACACGAATGAACCGGCGACCTGCGCCTCCACCTGTTGCGGGTTGATGACATGCCCCGGATCGGTGGCGGCCACGATGCGGTGCATCTTGACCTTGCCGTCGGTGACCGACACCTCCGCNGCNGCNGCCACGTAACTGCCAAAACCCTTCACCTGGGCGATGCCCCGATNGATGCCTTCCGGCGGCTTGGTGTNCCAGCCGATGCCTTCGGCGGCGGCTTCGAGCACCGCCAGGTGTTTCGGGTGNTTGGCCATCAGNTTGCGACGAAANGCCAGNGGATCCTGGCCGGCGGCGTGNGCCAGCTCNTCAATAAANCTNTCCAGNTACAGNGCATTCTGGTTNAGGTTNACNCCNCGCCAGAAGCCCGGGCGGATNTGNGGGTTGTACATGGCGTGGTCCACCAGNAGNTTCGGCACCGAATANCCNAGAGCCATATCGCCCTCGGGGTCCAGCCCCTGGTACACCACCGGATCGCCCTTGTCACTCATCGCCTGGGGCATGGCGTAGGCCATGATCGACTGGCCGGAGATGCGCATATGCAGGGCCTGGACATTGCCTTCATCGTCCANGGNNGCGCGCAGACGACANTGAGTCACNGGGTGGAANCGGCCCTGCAGCATGTCCTCTTCCCGCGTCCACATCAGTTTGATNGGNGTGTCGGGAATCTGTTTGGCGATCANGGTGGCCTGNCGTATATAGTCNGTGGCCGCGCGGCGGCCAAAGCTGCCGCCGATGCGCATGGTGTGGATTTCGCACACGTCCTGGGGNAANTCCGCCGCTTCGGCCAGGGCTTCCANGGCCGTTCCCGGCACCTGNGTCGGNCCCCACATCTCNCAGCCGTTCTTGCGCCAGCGCACGGTGGCGGCGAGCGTCTCCATCTGGGCGTGGTTCTGATAGGGATAGCTGTAGTCGGCTTCNATGACCCGCTCGGCCTTGGCCAGCGCGTCTTTGGCATCNCCNGCCTGATTGCCGATAAACGATGTNTCCGCGGTCAAACCTTCGCGCAGCTTTTTGGCGATGCTCTCGCTGGANACNTTGGCNTTTTCGCCTTCATCCCANTCGATCGGCAGGGCTTTCAAGGCTTTCTGGGCACGCCAGAAGGTATCNGCCACCACCGCNACGGTTTCATCNTCGACGCGCACCACCTGCTTGACGCCGGGCATGTTCTTGACCTTCTCAGCGTCAAAACTNTTCAGCTTACCGCCGTGCACNGGGCAGGCCTTGGGCACCGCCACCAGCATNCCGGGCATGGAGAAGTCGGCGCCGTACACCAGGGAGCCGTCGAGCTTGTCCAGGGTGTCCAGCCGNGCCTTGTCCTTACCGGCAATGCGCCAGTCTTTNGGGTCNTTGAGGCGGATGGACTCGGTTTTGGGCGGTTCGATGTCATTGGCCGCCTGNGCCACGGCGCCGAAGGTGGTGGTGCGCCCGCTGGGCTCGTGGGTAATCACCCCCTCGGAAACGGTGCACTCACTGGCGGGCACCTGCCACTGCCGGGCGGCAGCTTCAGTCAGCATCATACGGGCAGCGGCGCCGCCCTGACGCAGATACTCATGGGAGCCACGAATCGCCGTCGAGCCGGCAGTGAATTGACTCCCCCAGACATTGTCGCGCTCGCGGTTCTGGCCCGGCTTGACCAGTTCGAAGTCCACCTTGTCCCAGTCACATTCCAGATCCTCGGCCACCAACTGCGCCAGGCCGGTCAACGAGCCCTGGCCCATTTCCTGACGGGCGATGCGGATCAGCACCGTCTCATCGGGTTGAACCACCACCCAGGCGTTCACTTCCGGTGAGTCGGACTGCGCCAGGGTGGACGGGCTGAAGGGCACGGAAAAACCGAATACAAAGGCGCCGGCGGCCGCGCCACTACCCTTGAGAAAACCCCGGCGGGACAGGTTGACGCCGCCATTAGCGGGCGCTTGAGCTTCAGGCTTGTTCATTGGAACCTCCGGCCTTCTGGGTGGACGCCATGCGCTGGGCGGCGCGCTTTACGCCCTCCAGCACCCTCGGATAAGTCCCGCAGCGGCAGATGTTGGTGATCTCGCTCCGGATTTCCTCGTCCGTGGGCTCCGGGTTCTGCGCCAGCAGCGAGGCGGCGGCCATGATCATGCCCGGCTGACAGTAACCACACTGGGCCACATCAATCTCCGCCCAGGCCTCCTGCACCGGGTGAAACTGCTGCACCCCGAGGCCCTCGATGGTGGTGATCTTCTGATTCTCCCGNACCGCGCTGACCGGCAGCACACAGGAGCGCTGCGCCACGNCGTCAATATGGACGGTGCAGGCNCCNCANAGNGCNATACCGCANCCGTATTTGGTGCCGGTCAGGCCGAGCTGCTCGCGCAGCACCCACAGCAGTGGGGTATCGTCCTCGACGTCGACCTCTTTGGTCTCGCCGTTGATGGTGAGCTTCATGGTATGTCTCCGGGTGCGTGAAACGTGTTAAAAAACTAGGCACAGTATAGGAGACGTTTCACCGTCAGACCATGCGTATACCGAGCCAGTTAGAGCTTGAGTGTACCAATAGGATGGCGAAATAGTGAGATGGGCGCAACTGCATGATTAAATAGCACTTTGCGCGATGAGGGGGGGGCAAATGGACCGCTTATTCTTGTGAAGAGGTATGCTCTCCAGAAGGATTGGGCAAAAGCTGGCTCTGTATGGGCAAAACGCCGAGAGGTTTGAAACCTATAATTTGGTGCTTCGCCGAGTAAAGAGACCAGTAGCTATCGAGATCGTCAATGTGTTTAGGGCGATAGTCGTAAACCTTCAGAACCCTGTGACCAGGCATGTAACGGAAGAGGCTTTACCATGACTCAAGAGACCAGTGAAGCAATAAAAGCCGTCTTGGTGGGGCTCATACTTTTGGCGGCTTTGCTTGGCTTTGCTTCAAACGTATCGAGCGAAGATCTAGAGGTTGGGAGAGAGGTGTTGGGTGATAAAGTGCTGATTGTTTACCTGAGTCGCACGCAAAACACCAAAGCCGTTGCGGATATCATCCAAGAGGCCGTGGGTGGAGATAGTGTCGCGCTGGAGCTCGAAACCCCTTACCCGGAAGACTATGATNCGATTGTCGCTCAGGTTGATGAGGAAAATGAAACTGGTTACCTCCCTCCGCTGAAAACCGAGATCGAAAACATCGACGGATACGACACAGTATTTGTGGGATTCCCAACTTGGGATATGCAGATGCCGCCTCCAATGAAGAGCTTTCTGCATGAGAACAATTTGAGTGGTAAGCGAGTTATCCCGTTCAATACCCATGGTGGCTATGGTGTCGGAAGCGGTTTTGAGACGGTGGAGATGCTCTGTTCGGAATCTACTATTCTGGAGGGCTTCTCGGTCAAAGGTGGTCTGGAAAGNGACGGCATCTATCTCTCGATAGAGGGCGAGCGAAAGGATGAGGTTCGATCCAAGGTTCACGACTGGCTGGAACGCATTGAAATTTTGTAGCGCTTAGGGTCACCAACTCTTTCGCACCAAGGGAGACGAAAACGTCTCCCTTGGTGCGATTGATGATGCTTCGGGGGGGGCTATTGAATGCCTCGCAAAACACCCCGAGCATTACGGGCTACGTCTTTTCCGACTTCCTTCTCCAGGGTCGCCATGACTCTTTCCATCTGCTCTGAATCACCCACCAGATCCTGCGTAATGGTCAAATGGGAGTTGAGCTGAGCGTTGACATCCCCGATGGCTGAAAGCGTACCCACCACAACGAGTTCCCGTTCAAGGTAGCCTAAGTTGTCCCGGCTGAACAAATAGCCGAACAGATGGGCTTTCAGCGCATGGTCCATGGTGGGAGAGAAATTACCAAACAGCGGTTGTGACGCTTCTTCCATGGTTCGATCCGTTAAGTACTCCAGGGTTTCTGAACCAAGCTGGTAGTAATCCGTGCTATCGGGCAATTGGCTCGGCTCTTTACCTTGAACGTCTTCAATACCGTTCTCTCTGCGCTCCTCCAGTAGGCTTCTGAATGTCAGCATGCCGGTTAAGGCTCTCGGAAAGCCGGCATAGGCGTATTGATGCGCAAAGGCCTCTTTGATTTCGTTCACGGTCAAGCCACNTTCCAGGCCTTGAACGAGAGCTGGCTTGAGCTTCTCTGTATCTCCGATCGCAGAGAAGGCCGCAATGGGGATCAGGCTCAGTTGCTTTTCCGTGAGCGTCACCGGGGTGGGCGCTTCGGGTTGGTCGGGTGTCGTTGATTTGGGCTCGGGGAGCTCCACCTTCTCTAACCAGGTGACGCCTTGTCCGTCCGGGGATACCGGGCTGATGGCAATATGGGTCATTGAACGGTGCTCACTGGCACCATGCCAATGCTTGACGCCCGGCGGGCATATCACCACATCGCCTTCTTGCAGTGTCTGTATGGGCTTTCCCCACTCCTGGGTTCGGCCTTCACCGTCAGTCACAATCAGGTACTGACCGTGGGGATGGATATGCCAGTTGGTGATGGNTCCGGCCTCAAATGTCACCGTGGCGGGCGCGACGTCACCGGGGGAGGGCATAGTCGGAAAGCGTGAAAAATGGGCATCGCCTGAGAAGCGATTGGCGGGCGCTTGGTTGACCTCGTGATCCTGCCCTTTGACTATCGTTTGGCCTGGTTGCTCNTTGTTGGCCTGTGCACCAGCCGTGAATAACATCAAGATGAGTGCACCTTTCAGTTGCGTTCTGGTCATGTGGTTCTCCGTTGCATGCTTGAGCTTGGAATATGTTACGTGATGTCTATAAAAACACCTGGTTCGGCCCCTTGTCGGCAAGGTCAGCCTAGATAGGGGCCGCTGTGAGCGAAGCAGATGGTCNTTCCCAGGGTTTAACCCGGTTTACAATAGCTGCCTCCTATCTCAATGTTTTGTTGAAAAACTGGGTCAGTTTGTCAACGGCCTGGTTCACGTACTCCGGATTCCAGTAGGTTTCGATGTGGGTCGCTCCGTCAATGAGCATAAGCTCTCGGCTCTCTGCCTGGTCGGCTTCCTTGAAAGCGTCCTGGCTCATGTACAGCGAACCCGCCTCGCTTCCAGCGATCATCAGCAAGGGTTGATCAATCAGGTCCATATTGGTGGCTGCATCGAAGTTCATTAGCGCCAGAAGGCTGCTTTTAGTGTACCGGAAGGTGGAGTTGGGGTGGGCGTGAGTGTCACCGTAGTACTTAAAGCCTTCGCGGTACAGCGCAAACGGCAGAGCAGCAATTTGCTCGTCCGTGAGTTCTTGATCGGCCGCATAGAGAATTTCGCCACCNGCGGCTTCCTGGGCTCGCGCCTCGGAGGCCTCCTTCAGCCGTTGCTGGATGGTGTCAAGCTGGGAGTCGCGGTAGCCATTGCGCCTCACTCGGCCTGAATTAAACATGCTCAAGGTGGCAATCGACTGAAACCGTTTGTCCGTCTGGGCGGCCTTTAGGGCATAACCGCCCCCGCCACAGATACCGAGAAGGCCGATACGCTCAGAATCAGCACCCGCGTACTGGCTGATAAAGTCGGCCATGCCGTGAATGTCTTCAATGCGGTTGGCTGGCTTGTCCACGTGACGAGGCGTACCCTCGCTGGCGCCCTGATGGGCCGCATCCGCCGCAATAGTGATGTACCCCTGTTCAGCCAGGCGCTGGGCNTATAAACCGGCCACTTGTTCTTTTACCCCACCATTGGGGTGAGCAATCACCACTGTGGGGTACTCATTGCCAGGATCGTAGTTCGCGGGTGTATAAAGATTCGCCGAAATGTCGATGCCGTTGAGGTCATAGGTAACCGGGTTGATATTGACTTCGCCCTCGACGTTTTCGGTGATGGCACCCTCATAGACCAATGTGAAAGGGTTGTTTCTGTAATCCGCAGCGGCAGTTTCTCCCGAGATGGCGAACGTCGTTGCGAGAACGCTCGAATGAAATAATGTCCGGAGTCGTTGGCGATTGGATTTCGTCGTTGCTTGGGTGTCTTTTGGCAAGCTCTGATCTGATGAATNTGTCGTCATCGTCAATATTCCTCATAGAGACTGTTTAATCGCCCGGCTTACCGGTNTTAACCGTTTGGCTATTTCTAATCAGTGTCGCCGTGGGGCGTTTAGNGCGAGCTTCAGTGTAGGCGTCGCTGAGACTCAAGGGATGCGAGATTTTGTCGAACGTTTGCCTGATTCTCCACGCCATGAAAACGCCTGTTTTGAGCGAGCCATTGGTCGTACNTACTCTGCTCTGAGTGACTTCGTTCTTGCCTCTGGTCTCAAGCGGGACGTCCAGCGCAGGTTCCAGCTTACCGCTTGGACACTNCCATGATTAGCCTCTATAATCAGGANGGTTTGTTGAACAGAGCTCAATAATGGCCAGAAACAGTTACAGNGAGCTGCTTGCCTTTATCCATGTGGCGAGGGAGGGCAGTTTTACCCGGGCNGCGGCGCAGATGGGNATTTCGACCTCTGCGCTCAGTCANGCNATCCGNGCNCTGGAGNCNCGNNTGGAGGTNCGTCTTCTGACTCGAACCACNCGCAGNGTGTCCACCACCGAGGCGGGGGAGCGTCTGTTTGAGCGTATAGCCCCACACTTTGAGGGGATCGATANTGAGCTGGACGCCGTGCGGGATCAGCGCAGTCGGCCCGCTGGCACGGTTCGGATTACCACCGCCGAGCATGCCGCCAACACCCTGATTTGGCCCAAGCTGGCCAAGGTACTCCCCCAATANCCGGATATCACCGTCGAGGTCACAGTCAACTACGCTCGCACCGACATNGTNGCTGAGCGTTACGACGCGGGCGTTCGTCTCGGAGGAGAGCTGGCCAATGACATGATCGCCGTACGCATCGGCCCGGATGCCCGCATTGCCGTGGTGGGGTCTCCCGACTACTTCGCCCATCACCCGAAGCCCCGCTCACCCCAGGAACTGGCGGAGCACAACTGCATCAACCTGCGTCTGCCCACCCATGGAGGGCTGCTGCCCTGGGAGTTTGAGAAAGGTAAACGGGAACTGACCGTCAAGGTGACCGGCTCCTGGATATTCAATAGTGTCTCCCCCATTCTTCGAGCGGCGTTGGCCGGCCAGGGGTTGGCCTACCTGCCGGAGGATGTGGCCACCGAGCATTTGGCCGCNGGGCGGCTGATCAGAGTATTGGATGAGTGGTGTCAGCCCTACACCGGCTACCACCTTTATTACCCAAGCCGAAAGCCNGCATCAGGCGCCTTTGCGGTCGTTCTTGAGGCGTTGCGCGAGCCGGCTCCCGCNGATTGATGAATAAAATTCAATAAAGCATCCTGATTTTTGATCTTGTTTAGCGCTTCCCGCTCTCCTACTATCGAATGACTGAANCAANCGGCAGGAGAGATCTTATGACCTTACGACAATCCTTGTTTGGCCTATTGGCACTGCTTTTGGCATCACAGCTGAGTTTTGCCGATAGCTCCGTGAGCGAACGTGAGATCCGGGAAATTTCCGCCGCCAAGTGGCAGTGGATGGCGGATAAAGACGTTGAAAAGCTGGAAGCGCTTTTCCATGAGCAGTCCAAATTCGTGCATATGAGTGGCTCTTGGAAAAAAGAGCGGGAACTGGAAATTATTGAGTCCGGCAGTATCTGGTACAAAGACGCTGAGGTTCATGATGTGGCGGTGGAGGTGATCGGCGACACCGCCATCGCGTGGAACCGCATCACACTGGTAGCGGTGGTGCGTGGAAACGAGGTCTCCAACGAATTTACCGTGACTGAAGTGTATAAAAAGCTGGATGGTGATTGGCAAATGCTCGATCTCACTTTCAGTAGCGTGAGAGACACCCACGAGATTNAACANTAGTCCCGTTGAGCTTNGGCGCNTGATGNTGGTGGGCTTACCGGTANCNGAAGCATNGCGNNGGGNGCCGGTCGCCTGCAGGATCAGGCAAAAGGTTAGTGGCTATGGGCAANTGGTGGGTGTTAGCAGGGAATATACTTAGCGGATCTGTACACATTTTGGCCAGTGGGTCTNCTTTATGACTGAGCAGCANAATGTCGTTCCCTTCCAATCGGGCAAGTCGGTCGAGTCGAACAAGTCNGCCGATAAGCAANAATCAGNGCCTGCCCCGCAGGAGCTGGGTGTNCTGGCGCGCCTCATCGAACGATTCGCCCCGCACGATGGCCGCTTTGACCTGCCCGTTCCGGGGCTTCATGTCCTGCGTCAGTCCTCGCCGTCCTCCGAATTGCAGCATACGCTGAGTANGCCCGGGCTGTGNCTGGTGGCTCAGGGAACCAAGTGCGTGTACCTGGCCGACAGACGTTACGAGTACAACGAGTCCCGNATGGCGGTNTATGCGGCGGAAGTGCCGCTTGGCGTTAAATTCATTGAGGCGTCCAAGGCGGAGCCCTATCTGTGCCTGGTGGTGCATATCGATCGGAAAAAGCTCTCGGAACTGATCTTCCGGGCATACCCGAACGGCTTGCCCATGACTCGGCATAACGAAGCCATCTACCTCGATGAAGCGAACCCCGACATTGTGCGCTCGGCCATTCGCATGCTTGAGCTGATTCTCAGCCAGGACAATGCCGATCTTCTGGCTCCGTTAATGATCGACGAAATTCTTATCCGGCTGCTGCGCAGTCCGGCCGGGGCGGCCATCGCGCACATCGGCCTGTCCGACTCGCACGCCTTCAAGGTGGCCGAAGCAATCACCTGGATCAAGGAACATTTCCGGGAGCCGATCAAGATCGACCACTTGGCTGAGCTTGCCAACATGAGTTCGTCATCGTTCCACCATCACTTTAAGTCGGTAACCAAGATGACGCCCCTGCAGTTTCAGAAGACTATGAGGTTACAAGAGGCCAGACAACTCTTGCTGACCCGGGCGGTGGATATCAGTACGGCCTGTCACCGGGTAGGTTATGCCAGCGTGTCCCAGTTCAGTCGTGAATACAGCCGGATGTTCGGAAGGGCGCCGAGTAAGGATATAAGCCATTACCGGGATCACTGATTCAAACCACTCGATGTACAGTTCATTGAACTTTGCAAGACCACAAACTGGGGGTCCCATGCCTACCTATAACGTTACCGTGAACAACCAGAAGTACGAAGTCGAAGCCGATCAGGACACGCCTTTGCTGTGGGTGCTGAGAGACGAATTGAACCTTTCGGGCACCAAGTTTGGCTGCGGTATCGCCCAATGTGGCGCCTGCACCGTGCACATGAACGGCAATGCCATTCGATCCTGTTCGTTCCCGGTGTCCGCAATCGGTGATGCCAAAATTACCACCATTGAAGGGCTCTCCGAGGACGGCAGCCACCCGGTTCAGCAGGCGTGGCTGGAACACGACGTGGCCCAGTGCGGCTACTGCCAGGCGGGGCAGATCATGTCGGCGGCCGCCTTACTGGCCCGTAATGCCAGTCCGGACGACGAGGCGATTGAGGAGGCCATGTCCGGTAACTTGTGCCGATGTGGAACCTATAGCCGGATCAAGACAGCCATTAAAACGGCCGCAAAGGCGTAAGGAGGTAGGGATATGAGCACTGAAACCGAAAGCGAAGCGACTGTGTTGAAAACCTCCATCGGCCGCCGGGCCTTCCTGAAGGCCAGTGCNGCGGCTGGCGGCGGTTTGTTGATCAACTTCAGCTGGCTGAGCGGCGCGGCGGCTGCCTCGGGTGAAGCCGCGACCGATCAGGCCTTTGAACTGAATGCCTATCTTCGGATTGCGCCCTCGGGCGATATTACCGCCATGGTTCCCAACCCGGAGTTTGGTCAGAACCTGATGACCTCCATGCCCATGATTCTGGCGGAGGAGCTGGACGCCGACTGGGAAAAGGTCACGGCCAAACAGGCCGAGTTTGAACCCGAGGACTATCAGCGCCAGTTTACCGGGGGCAGTCAGTCTATCCGACTCGCCTGGCAGAGTTTACGCATGGCCGGCGCCAGCGCTCGACACATGTTGCGTCAGGCGGCGGCTAAGAAGTGGAATGTTCCGGTTGAAGAGGTATCAACTCAAAAAAGTGTTCTGTCGCACGCCGCCTCCGGAAAAACCAGCACTTACGGAGAGATGGCGTCCGAAGCGGCCATGATCCCGATGCCCAAGCAAGTACCCTTGAAAAACAAGAGTGCGTTTGAGTTGATCGGACAGTCCCGGAAAAACCTGGAAGGCCTGAAGATTGTGACCGGCCAACCGATGTTTGGCCTCGACTATCAGGCCGAAGGTATGCTGGTGGCGATGATCGAGCACCCTCCGGCCTTTGGGCAGACGGTTGACTCGGCGGATCTGGATGAGATCAAAAAAATGAAAGGCATTGTGGATGCCTTTGTCTTTGAGTCCATGCGACCGGACTACCAAAAGAACTATTTTGATACCACCGCCTTCCCCAGCCTTATCGCCATAGTCGGGCATAAAACCTGGCAGGTGATGAAGGCGAAAAAAGCCCTGTCGGCGAAGTGGAAGGCCATGCCTGCCCGGACCGAGACCATTGATCGTTTTGGTACTGCCATTGAGGTGAAGGTGCCCGGCGGTCTGGAGAGTACCGACGGTCACCGCAAGGCGATGGACAATGCGCTGGACGGCGAGCTGGAAGTGTTGCGCCGGGACGGAGACCCTAAAACGGCTTTCGAGCAAGCCGAAACGGTGATCGAGAGGACATACCGGGCACCGTTACTCGCGCACAACACACTGGAACCCATGAACTTTTTTGCCCATGTCTCCGACGACGAGGTTCATGTGGCGGGCCCGCTGCAAGCGCCGGCTTTTATCGAGGGCACTGTGGCCAGCCGGCTCAATGTGCCCACCGATAAGGTTCGCATTGAAATGACCCGCATGGGAGGCGGCTTTGGTCGTCGCGCGTACTCCCACTATCTGGTGGAAGCGGCCGTTATCTCGAAGCAGGTCAAGGCGCCCGTCAAACTGATCTATAGCCGCGAAGACGACATGACCATGGGGATCTATCGCCCCACCTATACCGTTCAGCTCAAAGCAGCGCTGGATGAAAATAACCAGTTGGTGGCTTATCAGGTTCGCGGTGTGGGGTTGACCGAGCATTGCGTGCATGAAAACCGCTTTCCCGCCGGGGCCGTGGATCACTACCTGGCGGAGGGCTTGGTGATTCCCTCCAATATCACCACCGGGGCGTTTCGTGCACCTCGCTCCAACTTCATGGCGCTGGCCGAGCAGGCGTTTCTGGATGAAGTGGCCGAGGCGGCCGGAGAAGATCCGATTGCGTTTCGTTTGAGCTTGCTGGAGCGGGCGAACAACAATCCGGTCGGCGAGAACAATGACTACGACCCGAGTCGCTATGCGGGCGTGTTGAAACTGGTGCGCGACCGGTCGGGTTGGAACTCCATGCCCTCGGACGTCAAGAAAGGCGTAGCAGCCTACTTCTGTCATAACTCCTACGCGGCTCAGGTGGTAACCGTCACCCAGGAGGGGGATAGCTTACCCAAAGTCGACCAGGTGCACAGCGCGGTGGATTGTGGCGTTGTGGTAAATCACGATGCGGCGGTCAACATGGTGGAGGGTGCAGTCATCGATGGCATCGGTAATGCCATGTACGGCGAGATGACGTTCACTGACGGTAAGCCGGATAAGCGTAATTTTGATCGCTACCGGATAATTCGCATGAACGAAATCCCCCGCCAGATTCATGTGAACTTTGTCGACAATGACATAGACCCCACCGGTCTGGGCGAACCACCGTTTCCGCCGGTCTTCCCAGCGCTGGCTAACGCCTTGTACCGGGCTACGGGAACAAGGCTGTATGACCAGCCGTTTATCAAAGCCCTGGAGAAAGGCTAGCGGGTTGGGATGGCGTCAGGAGGGCGCCATCCGCTCGGCCTGGACAATCTCGATCCAGTAGCCGTCCGGGTCCTTGATGAAGGCGATGTGCTTCATCTTGCCGTCTTCCGGGCGCTTTACATAGTTCACATCATTGGCATCGAACCAGGCGACGGCCTTTTCCAGGTTGGGCACGGAAAAACAGATGTGGCCAAAGCCCTGGGGCTGGCTGTTGCCGTCGTGGTACTCAAAGTCCGGGTCTTTCTCGGTGCCCCAGTTGTGGGTCAGCTCCAGAATGCCGCGCTCACTGAAGGTCCAGCGGGTGCGTTCTTGCGCGTCTTCGGGCAGGGGCTCGTCCGCATCGGGCTTGGCCAGGAAGTACAGGGAAAACTCCATCTCCTCAAAGTCCAGCCGGCGCAGTACGCGCATGCCGAGCACGTGGGAGTAAAAGGCCAGGGAGCGCTCAGGGTCTTTCACCCGCAGCATGGTGTGGTTAAAGCGAAAGCCGTCGGTTTCCTTCGGGGCCTCGTCGGCCACACCGGGGTATTTTTCTGTGTTAAAGCTCATGGGAATTCCACTGTTTGATGTTTAATGAATTGATTTACTGGCGGCCTGACTCGTCGAGTACCGAGCGCACCTTGCCTTCAAGTGAGCCCAGCCCGGCCGAGCGGCCCAGGGTCAGAGACTCGTCCAGAGGTTTGCCTTCAATCTGGTGCGCGGCAATGGCCAGCAGTGCGCCCACCCGGTTGCCTGAGGCGCAGTGCAGGAAGACCGGTTCATCATCCTCTTGCTGCAGCAGTTGGTGCAGTTTACGCGCATTGTCGGCGGTCACATCACCGGCGCCGGAAATGGGCAGTGAGACATACTCCATACCCAGTGCCTCGGCTTCCGCCTTGGGGTCAAAGGCGACCTTTTCTTCCGGTCCACGCAGGTTGATCACTTTGGTCACCCCGGCCGCTTTGAGGGCCGCCAGCTCGTCCCGCGACGGTTGGCCCCCGGTTACCAGGTTCTCGCTCGGTGTGTAAAAGTCATGGGCCTCGGCGGTGGCGGACAAGTCACCGGCGAGAGAATTGACGGCCCAGAGCAATAACAGGGCGGTAGTGGCACATCGGACGATGGAACTCATGGTGATTCACTCCTGCTTGAAATGAGGTAATTACGATAACACGGTCAAGGCGTCGTGGGCTTTTCGTTGTGGTTACGTCCACCCCTGAGTTTCTGACGGGATCCGCTCCACGACTCGGGTGACAGCGTCGATGGCGCCGGCCAGGTAGCCTGGAAACGGTTTTGACCACTCGCTGCCAATACCGGTCACGCGACCTCGCCAGGGGCCAGAGGGCGCTTCGATTTCCGGTGCCGCGACATGGGCGCCGCCGTCCCGTCGGTCAGCCGATGTAGCGGTGAGCGGGTCAAGCGCCCAGTCTTTAAGCAGTTCAGCTCGGGGCTCGGCCGCCTGTGGCCCAAACAACCGACCGAGCTGCGACCGGCAGTGGGCCTTTAACGTCGCCTCGGTCGCCGTCTGGCGCACCTGGGCCGGAACACCAAAGAAACCGAACAGCGCCGCCGCACCGCCCGGTACGGAGGCATCGTGAATTTCGTTCATGGGGCCGTGCAGGCTGCGAGCCTCACCCGATAGCCCCTGTTCCCGCCAGAACGGTGTGTCATACAGCGCGACGTACTTTGCGTGTGGTGCCATCCAGGTCGGCGTGAAGCGCCACTGCCGAGCCAGTGGCTCGGGCAACGGCGGATCAAAGGCGATGGTGCTTTCCGCCAGCCGCGGAGGCATGGCCAGCAGCACCCGCTGGACCTTTCGGGTGGTGACGGAATGGGCGATATCGACGCTATCAAGCTCAATATGATCATCGCGGTAGCGAAGGCTCTGGACCGTTTCTCCGGTCATTAACCGGGTTTTATCCAGCCGTCGGTGCAGGGCCTCCACCAGACTGGCCACGCCGCCCGCCAACCGCATGGAGGGCGGCGAGTTTACATAGCCATTGGTCCGAATGGGCGCAACATCGGGCGATCGCTCAATCACCATGGCGCCGGTTTCGAACTGCTCGAATACCTCCAGATCCATTGCCTGGATGAGTTGCATCAGTTGCGGCTGGAGCTCAGGCCAGAACCAGGATGGGCCCAGATCAAACCGATTGTGCGGGCCGGTCATATCGGGGAACGTGGGGGACTCGATACGACCGCCAAAGCGCGAGCGCGCTTCAATCAGCACATAGTCGGTAAGGCCCATCTGCTCCAGCCGGTAAGCCGCGTACAGGCCGCTCAAGCCGCCGCCGATGATCGCTATTGAGGCACTGTGCATAAACGAGCTCTTGTGTTTGATGGGCCAGGCTGTCGATGGGGCAGAGTTGATCCCTCATGCCTCGACGATTGCGATACGGCGAGGCGGGAGCCTGGGATCATTCGGTGCCTTTCCTTTGGGGGTCAACTGGCAAGCCCGAGTAGGGTATTGGCCACGACGATGCCCACCACCACCTTCAGCGGCGACAGCTTCCAGACTGAGAGCAACACAAAGCCCGCGGCGGCGATCAGAAAGTCCGAGGGCGTAAGTACGGCGCTGGTCCACACCGGCTGGTAGAGGGCGGCGGCCAGTATCCCAACCACGGCGGCGTTGGCGCCGGCCATAAGCGGGAAAGCGAAGCGCTTCCGGCGCAGTTGGTCCCAGAAGGGCAGTACGCCCAGCAGTAGCAGCATACCGGGAAGAAAGATCCCCAGCACCGCAATGCTGGCCCCGAGCAGGCCGCCGAGATTGGCATCCACCGCACCCAGGTAGGCCGAGAAGGTGAACAATGGGCCCGGAATCGCCTGGGCGGCGCCGTAACCCGAAAGGAAGGCATCGGCGCTGACCCAGCCGGTGTCCACTACCCGGGATTCGAGCAGGGGCAGCACCACATGGCCGCCACCAAAGACCAGGGCGCCGGAGCGATAGAAGGCTTCGAACAGCGCCAGCGCGTGGGCGGGCCAGAGCGCTACCGCCAGTGGTAGGCCCCCCAGTAGGGCGAAGAAGGCCACCAGAAAAACCCTACCGGCCCGGCGCGACAAAGGCAGCGCTATATGTCCAGCCTCGGGGCGTTGGAGGTTTCGGCACCACACCAACCCGGCGAGTGCCCCAAGGGTGATGGCGCCAATCTGTCCAAATGCGGTCGGGATGAAAACCACCGCCGCAATGCCGCCCAGGGCAATCAGCGCACGGGTCCGGTCCGGACAGAGGTTGCGTGCCATGCCCCAGACCGCGTGGGCCACCACCGCGACGGCCACCAGCTTGAGGCCGTCGATGGCACTCTGCCCCAGGGGGCCGCCAAAGGCATCGGCCAGGTAGGCGAAGCCGAACAGCAGAGCGGCGGAGGGCAGGGTAAAGGCGACCCAGGCGAGCAGGGCGCCGATAAACCCCCCGCGTATCATGCCCAGGGCAAAACCCACCTGGCTGCTGGCCGGGCCAGGGAGGAACTGGCACAGCGCGATCAGGTCGGCATAGCCCTGTTCGCTCAGCCACTGCCGGCGTTTGATGAGTTCTTCGCGGAAGTAGCCCAGGTGCGCGACGGGGCCGCCGAAGGAGGTCAGCCCGAGTTTGAGGAACGCCAGAAAGACCTCGAGAGCTGAGCCTCGCGGGTGGGTGGTGGGGGTGTTCGCCTGGGGCACTGCTCTCCTCCGTAGTTGGTTTTAAGCTTCGCGGGCAAACACGCCTGCCTGGCGCAGGCAGTCCGGCGTGAACAGGAACTGGACCCGGGTGCCGCCTCCGGTGCGGTTGCCGATGGTCACCTCGCCGCCGAGATTTTTGCTGCGCTCCTGCATGATCGCCATGCCGTAATGGTTCAGCTTTTCGGGGTTCTCCGGAATGCCCACCCCGTCGTCGTCGATCACCACCGACACTTTATTGTGCCGGCGCTCAATCTGGATATCGACGCGCTGGCCCTGGCTGTGGTGCAGGGCGTTCTGGGTCGCCTCGCGCACAATCTGCAGTAGGTGGATTTCTTCGTTCGGCGTTAGCGGCAGGCTTTCCAGTTGGTAATCCAGCTCGATGGTCATCTCGGTCTGGGCGCTGAGCTGCTTCACGCTGGTTTGCAGGGCGCCGAGCAGCCCGGGGCCGTCCACTTTCAGACGGAAAGTCGTCAGTAGTTCGCGTAGCTGCCGGTAGGCGGAGCTCAGCCCCTCCTGCAATTCTTTGGAGACGTCTTCCAGCGTTTGCTTGTCGTCCTTGGCCAGCGCCCGGTTCAGGCGGGTGACCTGGATTTTCAGATACGACAGTGCCTGGGCCAGGGAGTCGTGCAGCTCCCGGGCGATCACCGTGCGCTCGTGGGCCAGGGACAGTCGCCGCGCGTTGTCTTCTTCCGCCTGCAGGCTCAGTGCCATGGCGATCTGGTCTGCCACCGACTGCAGTAATTGCTGCTGCCAGGGGGTGAGGCTGCCGCTGTCGCCCATACGACACACCAGTACGCCGTAGTGTTGCTGGTCGCGGTTCATGGGGAAACTGTAGCGATAGACGGGATCCGGCAAACCGGTGCCCTGGGCATTGCTCAGCAACTCGCCGCTCAGGCAATCACCGCAGTTACGGGTCATACAGATATCGTACTCGCTGTCCTCGGGTTTGACTTGACGATAGGGATGATCGCCAGCGGAGGTAATCAGGCACAGTTCCAGATCGTCCACTTGGGCGACTTCGGCGGCACGGGTGATGATTGGCTGAAAGTCGATGCCCTCGGGCTCCTGCTCGATGATCGTCTGAGCGGTCTGGTACAGAAACTCCAGCGTCGTATTGCTGCGCTGCAGCTCCCGGGTCTGTTGGGCAATCTGGGCTTCCATTTCCCCATGGGCGTAGGCGATGGCGCGGCTCATCTGGTTGAACGACTCGGCCACTTCGCCCAGCTCATCCATATAACGCGGCGCCAGTCGGTGCTCGTAGTCGCCCTGGCTGACCCGGCGGGTGACCCCCAGCAGCTCGGCCAGGGGCTGCTCCACCCGCAGGTGAAGCCAGTACACCACCACGGCGGCCAGCGCCAGAATGGTAAACAGGGCAATCACCTGAACCAGGCGCAGCAGCGAGGCATTGGTTTCGGCGTGACGTTGCAGTTCACCGACCGTGGCGTCGATCTGCTCGACCAGGGCCTCGGTGGCGGCAATGCGCTCGTCGGCGTTCAGGTTGTTGAGTTGCGTGCGCAGCTGTCGCCACTGGGCTTCGGTGGTTTCCAGCCGCTGTTCGAGCGCCGGGCTGCGGTGACGCAACAGCTCAAAAAGGGGGTGATTCCAGGTGCTTTCCAGTTGACCGAGGACCTGTTCGCGGCGCTCGGTGCTGGCGGCGGGGCTCTCTTCCAATGCCAGCAAGTGGTAGGTGTGCATGCGCAGGGAGCCGGCCAGGTTGATGGCGTGGGCGTCACTGTCGGCCCGGTCGGATAACCAGTAGGACGCGGCCATGGTCAGGGCGGCCAGAGCGACGATGCCCGCGAGGGCGAGCTTGATACTGAGAACCAGGGATTGGGTGCGCATAGCGGTGCCGTCTGAACGGGCCGGCCGGGACTTGAGTCCCGGCCGGCGTTTGACCGATGGGATCAGCTGCTGACTTTCTCCAGGGCCTGATCGATATCGGCAATAATATCATCGATGTGCTCAATACCAATGGACAGTCGCACCAAGTCCGCCGACACACCCGCGGATTTCAGCTCTTCCTCGTTCAACTGACGGTGGGTGGTGGTGGCCGGGTGGCAGGCCAGGGATTTGGCATCGCCGATGTTCACCAGGCGCAGAATCATCTGCAGCGCGTCGATAAACTGCGCCCCCGCTTCCTTACCGCCCTTGATACCGAAGCTCAGAATACCCGAGGCGCGTCCGCCGCTGATTTTCTGGCACAGGCCATTGTAGGGGCTGTCCGGCAGGGCGGCGTAGTTCACCCAGTTGACCTTGGGGTGCTGCTTCAGGTGTTGGGCGACCTTCAATGCGTTCTCGCAGTGACGCTCCATGCGAATGCCCAACGTCTCCAAGCCCTGCATGATCAGGAAGGCGCTGTGCGGTGCCAGGGCCGAACCGGTGTTGCGCAGCGGTACCACGCGGCAGCGGCCAATGTAAGCGGCCTCGCCCAGGGCTTCGGTGTAAATCACATTGTGGTAGGAGGGGTCCGGCTCATTCAGCATCGGGAAGCGTTTTTTGTTGGCGACCCAATCGAATTTGCCCGAGTCCACAATAACGCCGCCCACAGTGGTGCCGTGGCCACCAATGTATTTGGTCAGGGAGTGGACCACGATGTCCGCGCCGAACTCGAACGGCTTGCACAGGAAGGGGGTGGCGACGGTGTTGTCCACAATCAGCGGAATACCATGGCGGTGGGCGATGTCCGCCAGTGCTTGCAGGTCCACAATATTACCGGCGGGATTGCCAATCGACTCGCAAAACAGCGCCTTGGTTTTGTCGTCGATCAGGCTTTCCATTTTCTCCAGATCATCAAAGGACGCCATGCGCACATCGATGCCCTGACGGGGGAAGCTGTGGGCAAACAGGTTGTAGGTGCCGCCGTACAACTGACTGGTGCTGACGATATTGTCGCCGGCATCGGCGATGCATTGAATGGAGTAAGTAATCGCGGCCATACCCGAGGCCAACGCCAGGGCACCGATACCCCCTTCCATCGCCGCGACCCGCGCTTCCAGTACCGCGTTGGTGGGGTTCATGATGCGCGTGTAGATGTTGCCCTGCACCTTCAGGTCGAACAGGTCGGCACCGTGTTGGGTGTCATCAAAGGTGTAGGAGGTGGTCTGATAGATGGGGGTGGTGGCCGCATGGGTGGTCGGCTCGGGCTCGTACCCGCAGTGTAGGGCCAGTGATTCCAGCTTCATGGTCGGTTCTCCAAACAGGGCGCCGGTGGCGCGGGATTGTTGTTTTAAAGGATCGGAGACTGTACCACATCCAGGAATGAAAATGACTCGCAAAAACCCCACGTCTCTTACGGGATACCACCGATGAATTGAAGGGCGCCCAAGTCGTGGTTTTGTTGTCAGTTGGAATCCATGAGGTCAACGAAATCAATGGGTTAGGGGATCGGTGCGATACCTCCAAGGGGGTAGAAGGGGGCATTTGAAGGGCGTTGGGGGCAGTGGCGGGCTCGCGGATTATTGCGCACTATGAACGGGTGAAATTGATACCGAGCGATGCCCTGANCCGGGCATTGTCATAGCCTCTGTTCAGGAGTCCGCGAATGAGTCACCTTCTCGACAAGCTGCGCTACTTTCAGGCGCAGCGAGAACCTTTTGCCGAAGGCCACGGCGTTACCACCGATGAAGATCGCCAATGGGAGCGCGGCTATCGCCAGCGCTGGCAGCACGACAAAATTGTGCGCTCCACCCATGGNGTGAACTGCACCGGTTCCTGCAGCTGGAAAATTTACGTGAAGAACGGTCTGGTCACCTGGGAAACCCAGCAGACNGANTANCCGCGNACNCGNCCNGANCTGCCCAACCACGAACCTCGNGGCTGCCCNCGCGGTGCCAGNTANTCCTGGTANATCTACAGCGCCAACCGCCTGAAATACCCCAAGGTGCGCCAGTCCCTGATGAANCTCTGGCGCGAAGCCCGTCAGGAGCACACCGACCCGGTGGCCGCCTGGGCGTCCATTGTNGAAGACCCGGCCAANGCGAAAAGCTACAAATCCCGTCGCGGCCTCGGTGGCTTTGTGCGGGCGCACTGGGACGAGGTGAATGAAATCATTGCCGCCTCGAACGTCTACACCGCAAAAACCTATGGNCCGGACCGGATCACCGGCTTCTCGCCCATTCCCGCGATGTCNATGGTGTCCTACGCCTCCGGNGCCCGTTANCTGTCCCTGATNGGCGGCAACTGCCTGAGNTTTTACGANTGGTACTGCGANCTNCCTCCCGCCTCACCACANGTCTGGGGCGAGCAGACCGACGTGCCGGAATCCGCCGACTGGTACAACTCCTCCTACATCATCTGCTGGGGTTCCAACGTNCCCCAGACCCGNACCCCGGATGCCCACTTCCTGACCGAAGTNCGCTACAAGGGCACCAAGGTCATCAGCATCACGCCGGACTACTCCGAAGTNGCCAAACTGACCGANCAGTGGTTGGCACCGCGCCAGGGNACCGATGCGGCCCTGGCCATGGCNTTCGGTCACGTGATCCTGAAAGAGTTCTACGTNGACTCCCAGAGNGAGTACTTCACAAATTATGTGAAGCGCTANACCGATATGCCCAACCTGGTCATNCTNGATGACGAAGGCGGTCGTCTGCAGCAGGGTCGCTTTCTGCGCGCGGCGGATCTGGTGGATAACNTGGGCGAGGAAGCCAACCCGGACTGGAAAACCATTGCCATTAACAGCGACGACCAGCGNCTGGTCAGCCCCAANGGCTCCATCGGTTACCGCTGGGGTCGCCCGGAGGGCCAAGCCGGCCGGTGGAACCTGGAGAACCGCGATGGCAAAACCGGCGANGAAGTGGATCTGCAGCTGTCCCTGAAAGGCAACAGCGATGANGTGGCCGAAGTCGCGTTCCCCTACTTNGGTTGTAAAGAGCACGACTACGGTTATTTCCAGCACACCGAACACGCCGAAGTGCAGATGCGCAAGGTGCCGGCCAAACGCGTCAAGCTGGCCGATGGCCGCGAGGTGTTGGTCGCTACCGTGTACGACCTNACTCTGGCCAACTATGGCGTGGACAATGGTCTGGACGATCCCAACTGCGCCCAGAGTTTTGATGACGACAANCCCTACACNCCCAAGTGGCAGGAGCGCGTGACCGGGGTCAAACCCGAGCATGTGATCCGCGTTGCCCGGGAGTTTGCCCGCACCGCCGATAAAACCCACGGCCGCTCCATGATCATTGTNGGNGCCGGNATGAACCACTGGTTCAACATGGACATGAACTACCGCGGCCTGATCAACATGTTGATGATGTGTGGCTGCATCGGTCAGAGCGGCGGCGGCTGGGCGCACTATGTGGGTCAGGAAAAGCTGCGCCCGCAGACGGGCTGGCAGCCCCTGGCCTTTGGTCTGGACTGGCAGCGTCCGCCCCGGCAGATGAACGGTACCTCATTCTTCTACGCGCATTCCGATCAGTGGCGCTACGAAAAACTGAACATGAGCGACCTGGTTTCGCCCNTGGCGAACAAGGACAAATGGCAGTCCAGTATTCTGGATTACAACACCCGCGCCGAGCGCATGGGCTGGTTGCCGTCCGCNCCGCAGTTGGCGACCAANCCGCTGAANCTGGCCGAAGCCGCCAAGGCGGCCGGTAAAGACGTCAANGANTATGTGCGCGATCAGTTGGTCAGTGGCGAGCTGAANTTCGCCTGCGAAGATCCGGACAGCCCNCAGAACTANCCGCGCAATATGTTCATCTGGCGTTCCAACCTGCTGGGNTCCAGCGGCAAGGGCCACGANTACATGCTGCGCCACCTGCTGGGNACCAANCACGGCCTGATGAACAAAGACCTGGGCGAAACCGGCGAGGCCAAGCCCGAGGACGTCACCTGGCGCGATGAGGCGCCGGAGGGCAAGGTGGACCTGTGGGTNACNCTGGANTTCCGTATGTCCACCACTTGCCTNTANTCCGACATCGTTCTGCCGACCGCGACCTGGTACGAAAAGGACGATATGAACACCTCGGATATGCACCCCTTTATCCACCCGCTNACCGAAGCGGTGGACCCGGTGTGGGAATCGCGCAGCGACTGGGACATTTTCAAAGGCATCGCCAAAAAATTCTCCGCGNTGAGCAACGGCCATCTGGGGGTGGAGCAGGATGTGGTGACCACACCCATCATGCACGACTCCCCGGGAGAAATGGCNCAGCCCTACGGCGTCAAAGCCTGGTGGAAAGGCGAGTGCGATGCGGTACCCGGCNTGACCATGCCCAACATCAACGTNGTGGANCGGGACTACCCCAACACCTANCACCGCTTCACCTCNCTCGGNCCCTTGATGGACAAGCTGGGCAATGGCGGNAAGGGCATCAACTGGGATACCAAAGAGGAAGTNGAATTCCTCGGNAANCTCAACCGCGTGCATCANGAAGAGGGCGCCAACCAGGGCCGCCCGCGGATCGAGTCCGCCATTGATGCCTGTGAAGTGATNCTGTCCCTTGCGCCGGAAACCAACGGCCATGTGGCGGTAAAAGCNTGGGACGCCCTNGGCAAAATTACCGGNCGGGATCACAAGCANCTGGCGTTGCCCAANGANGANGANAANATNCGCTTCCGNGACATNGTCGCCCAGCCGCGCAAGATCATTTCCTCNCCCACCTGGTCGGGTCTGGAAGACGAGCANGTGTCCTACAACGCNGGCTANACCAACGTGCATGANCTGATCCCNTGGCGCACCATCACCGGTCGTCANCAGTTCTATCAGGANCACGAGTGGATGCTCGACTTCGGTGAGCANCACTGCCTGTACAAGCCGCCGGTAAACCTGAAAACCGTCGAGCCNATTCTCAATCAGCGNAGCAANGGCNACAAAGAGCTGGTGCTCAACTGGATNACCCCNCACCANAAATGGGGCATCCACAGCACCTACTCGGACAACCTGCTGATGCAGACCCTNTCGCGCGGNGGCCCGATNGTGTGGCTGAGCGAGAANGACGCGAAGGAAGCGGGNATTGAGGATAACGACTGGATCGACGTGTTCAACGTCAACGGCGCTATCGCCTGTCGTGCGGTCGTCTCNCAGCGGGTGCCCGAGGGCATGAGCATGATGTATCACGCCCAGGAGCGGATCATCAACACNCCNGGATCGAACCTGACCAAAACCCGCGGCGGGATTCACAACTCTGTGACCCGNGCGGTGATGAAACCCACNCATATGATCGGTGGCTACGCCCAACAGGCNTACGGCTTCAACTATTACGGCACCGTAGGCTGNAACCGCGACGAATTCGTCATTGTCCGCAAGATGGANAAAGTNGANTGGCTCGAAGAAGACGAGCAGACCACTGACAGCCTGGCTANGTGAGGTAAGNNATGAAAGTAAGAGCNCAAATCGGCATGGTGCTGAACCTGGACAAGTGCATTGGTTGCCACACCTGTTCAGTGACCTGNAAAAACGTCTGGACCTCNCGCGANGGTGTCGAGTACGCCTGGTTTAACAACGTNGANACCAANCCCGGNGTCGGNTANCCCAAAGAGTGGGAAAACCAGAACAAGTGGAACGGTGGCTGGAAACGCGACAAGAAAGGCAANATCAAGCCNCGNATCGGCGGCAAGCTGCGGGTACTGGCNAACCTGTTCGCCAANCCNGATCTGCCGGANATTGACGACTANTACGAGCCGTTCGATTTTGACTANCAGACCCTGCACACNGCCGGTGANAAAAAGCACCAGCCGACCGCNCGTCCGCGCTCGCTGGTNTCCGGTCAGCGGATGGAGAAAATCGAGTGGGGTCCGAACTGGGAGGAGATNCTCGGCACCGAGTTTGAAAAGCGTCGTAAGGACGTGAACTTCGATCAGGTACAGGCCGATATCTACGGGCAGTTTGAAAANACCTTCATGATGTACCTGCCCCGGTTGTGCGAGCACTGCCTGAACCCGGCCTGTGTNTCNTCNTGTCCNTCNGGNGCNATCTACAAGCGCGAGGAAGACGGNATTGTGCTCATTGATCAGGANAAGTGNCGNGGCTGGCGNATGTGTGTCTCGGCCTGTCCGTACAAGAANATNTACTACAACTGGAAGAGCGGTAAGTCCGAGAAATGTACCTTCTGCTATCCGCGNATNGAAGTGGGNCAGCCCACNGTCTGCTCGGAAACCTGNGTGGGNCGNATCCGCTACCTGGGNGTNNTGCTGTACGACGCGGACCGCATCGAAGAGGCGGCCAGTGTGGCCAACGAGGCGGACCTGTACCAGGCGCAACTGGACATCTTCCTGGACCCGAACGACCCGGCGGTGATNGCNGCNGCTCAGGCCGAAGGNATTCCNCAGGGCTGGATCGANGCNGCNCAGAANTCGCCCACCTACAAAATGGCGGTTGAGTGGAAAGTGGCGCTGCCGNTGCACCCGGAATACCGCACCCTGCCCATGGTCTGGTACGTNCCGCCGCTGTCACCGATTCAGAGTGCGGCNGAAGCNGGNCATGTGGGCATGAATGGCGAAATTCCCGANCTGAAATCCCTGCGGATTCCGATTCGNTACCTGGCCAACCTGNTNACCGCCGGGGAAGANCAGCCGGTNGTGGAAGCGCTGGAGCGGATGATCGCCATGCGCGCCTACAAGCGCTCCCAGCATGTGGACGGCGTGGAAGATCTCGAGGTGCTCAAGCAGGTCGGTCTGAGTGTGGCCCAGGTGGAAGACATGTACCGCTATATGGCCATNGCCAACTATGAAGATCGCTTCGTGATTCCCACCAGTCACCGGGCCTACGCCGAAGACGCCTACGACATGAAAGGCGACTGCGGTTTCAGTTTCGGTAATGGCTGTGCGGACGGCACCAGCGAAACCAGCCTGTTCGGCGGCAATCGCGCCGGGGTTCGCCAGATCATTCCTGCCATCCTGCAGGATTAGGAGAAAGACCGATGAAAAGTTTACGCGTTATTTCTCTGCTGATGGAGTACCCCACGGCAGAGTTGATGGAAGCTCAAGACGAGCTCAAAGCTCTGGTCGCCAGTATGAACCTCAAGGGCAAGCAGCGCGATGCGCTGTTGGCCTTTGTCGAGCAGCGCACCNGNGGTGACCTGATGGACTGGCAGTCCGAGTACGATGCGCTGTTTGAGCGCGGTCGTTCCCTGTCGCTNCTGTTGTTCGAGCATGTGCATGGCGAATCCCGGGATCGCGGTCANGCCATGGTGGACCTGATGAACCAGTACCAGCAGGCGGGNCTGGCCATCGACGCCAACGAACTGCCGGACTATCTGCCTCTATACCTGGAGTTTCTGTCCACNCAGGGGCCGGACAACGCGCGCGCGGGANTGCAGGANGTGGAGCANATNCTNGGCCTGCTCGCCGCTCGNNTGAANGAGCGNGANTCCAACTACGCNGCGCTGTTNGAAGCGNTGCTGCANTGGTGTGGCGATCGGGTCAACATCGAGNAGATCCGGGAGCAGGTGGCCGGTGAAGCCCGNGANGATACCCCCGAGGCGNTGGACAAGGTGTGGGAAGAAGAAGCCGTNANCTTCGGCCCGGACGCCCAGGCNGAAGGCTGCAATGTTCAATACCGGCCGGAGTCCGGCCAGCGTCGGGATCAGGAGCAGATACTGAACCTGATGGAACCTCA
This sequence comes from Marinimicrobium sp., assembly GCF_002695945.1. NCBI lineage: Bacteria > Pseudomonadati > Pseudomonadota > Gammaproteobacteria > Cellvibrionales > Cellvibrionaceae > Marinimicrobium > Marinimicrobium sp. The sequence continues at coordinate 47,699 of NZ_NZQP01000012.1, forward strand.
ACCAGTAAAAAATCGTCAGGAGGCATGATGTCCACTTTTCATCTATTCGCGTTTGGCATCTACCCCTATATTGCGCTGGCGGTGATGTTTATCGGTACCTGGATCCGGTACGACCGGGAGCAGTACACCTGGAAGGCCAGCTCCAGTCAGTTGCTGGAGAAGAAGTGGCTGCGCATCGGTAGCATTCCGTTTCACATCGGGATCATCGGCATTTTCTTTGGTCATCTGGTGGGGCTGTTGACCCCGGTGGAGGTGTGGCACCTGTTGGGCGTGAGTGCCAGCGCCAAGCAGATCCTGGCCGTGGTGGCCGGTGGCCTGTTCGGGGTGCTGTGTCTGTTCGGTCTGGTGGTATTGACGCTGCGCCGCCTGTTCCATCCGCGCATCCGTCCCAACAGCAAGCCCATGGATATCGTGGTGTTGTTCCTGCTGTTGGCGCAGTTGTTGCTCGGCCTGGCTTCCATCTTCATCTCCGTTGGTCATCTGGACGGCGCGGTAATGCTGCAACTGATGCACTGGGCTCAGAGCNTCTTCCTGCTGCGCGGGTTGAGTGGTGCGGAATACATTGTCGGTGTGCACTGGATCTTCAAAGCGCACCTGGTGTTGGGGCTGACCATCTTCCTGTTGTTCCCCTTTACCCGTCTGGTGCATCTGTTGAGTGTGCCGGTGAAGTATTTGGGCCGGAATTATCAGGTGGTTCGCCGTCGGGCGAGAGCGTCGATGTAGATCACGTGTGGTTACGGCGGATGCGCTTCGCTCCGATGCGTCGGACCGATCCGCCCTACGCGGGTCTATACCGCTGCGCTCGGCCGTAACCCAAACGCGATCTTTCTACCAAACCCAAAACCCCGACTCCACCTTAAAACGGACTCACACCATGATCACCGTCAACCAAACCCAAATCCCCGAAGACAAAGTCCTCGCGGAAATGCAATACCACCCGGCGGAATCCCGGCGGGAGGCCATGTTCAAAGCGGCCGAATCCCTGATCATCGGTGAGCTGTTTCGACAGCGCGCCAAAACGCTCGGCATTCCGGTCAGTGATGACACCGTGGAAAGCTCCGATGAAGATTTCATCGAAGCCCTGATCGAGCAGGAAGTGGCCATACCCGATGCTTCAGAGGAAGATTGCCGGCAATATTTCGAGGCCAACCCGGGCAAATTCGAAACCTCGCCACTGCTGGAGGTAAAGCACATTCTGCTGGCAGTGCCGAAAGAAGACGACGCCGGACGGGCCGAAGCCAAAATGCGCGCCGATGCCCTATTGGATATCCTCAAGGGCGGTGCCGATTTTGGCAAACTGGCCAAGCGGGAATCTTCCTGCCCCTCGAAAGAAACCGGTGGCAGCCTCGGTCAGCTCAGCAAAGGCCAGACCGTTCCGGAGTTCGAACGTCAGGTGTTCGTCGCCGAGCCGGGCCTGATGCCCCGCCCGGTGGAATCCCGCTACGGGTTTCACCTGGTGTACATCGAGCGCAAGATTCCGGGAAAACCGTTGACCTTTGATCAGGCCCGGGAAAAGATCGCCGAGTATCTGAATGAAAAAGTCCGGCGCAAGGCGATTGCCCAGTACATTCAGGTATTGATCGCGGAGGCGGAGATCGAGGGATACGATTTCCAGGTGGATGGTTCGCCGTTGATGCAGTAGGTCGGGTGCAAACCTCAAGGCTCACTCTGCGCGGTATGCCTTAACCGCAACCGCGCTCGCAACCACCGGGCCAAAATATCCACCCCGATGTTCAACAACGCGGTAATCAAAATCAACACCATCGCCCGGTCGAAGCGAATTTCCTGAATCGCGCTGTCCACATAAAAGCCGAGAGTCGCAATACCCAGAATCCCGAGAATGGCGGTCTCGCGCATGATGATTTCCCAGCGGTAAAACAGGAATGCCAGGAAGGGGCCATAAATCCGTGGCGTCAGTTCATAGCCGTAGCGCTCGACCCCTCGGGGGGCGTCCGGGCGCAGGGTGATTTCGTTGGTGCGCCGGCCGATCAGGTGGCCAATGATACCGCTGTTATGCACCGCCAGGGCGATCACCGCCGGCAGCATGGAGGGGCCCCAGAGCTGCAACAGAATAAACGCCAGCAGATATTCCGGGGTCGAGCGCAGCACCACCAGCACCGTATGGCCGACGGGGCCGGTCAGGCGATTGGTAAAGTGCCGTGAGGCGAGTGGATACAACAGCAATGTCAGAATGCCGGTCAGTACCAGGGCAATCTGGGTGAGCACCAGAGTATTCCAGATACCCGGCAGTGCCTGGGTGCTGAACAGTTCCGCCAGCCAAAGCCACAATCCCTCCAGCCCCTCACCGTTGTGCAGGGGCGCGGGCACTATGTCCTCGGTGAAAAAACGGGTGACGTTTTGCCAGCGAATCGGCAGGCCGCTGCCGAGCAGAAACGGTGCGGCGATCAGATACAGGGGAATCAGTTTCGGACGGGCCCACAGGCGCAGGGTGCTGATCAGCACATAGAACAGTAACAGTAGCGCGCCCACCACGGCGTAGTGCCCCTGGGCAAACGCCGATTCCAGATAGAAGCCCAGCGTCGGCATGCCCACAAAACCCAGCACCGCACTGGAGCGGATGCCGCATTCCAGGCGGTAGGCGGTGTAGGTGACCAGATGGGGCCAGGCCTGGCTGAACCGGGTGTACACCAGGGCGACGACCGATCCCGTGCCGAAGGGCAGGGTGGTGTGCGGTAGCGGGTCAGTTTCCTCCAGTATTTCGGCGTAGACCTTGCCGAATACGCCCGCATAGGGAATGGCAATGGCGAGCACCCCGGTCAGCGGATGCAGGCCGAAAAACTGCAGAAAGATCAGCGCCCAGAAAAGTTCGTGAATGGCCCGAATAAAGGCGCAAAAAGTGCGCACGATTTTTGAGCTAAATACCAGAGCCAACAGCAGCCCGGCGGTCGCGCCCAGCCCCACGCCGACAAAAGCAAAGGCGAGGGTTCGGACCAGCGCCTCGCCGAGGTAATCAGTCTGGGTGAAGTCGGGGCGAATCAGCCCGGAAAACAGTCGGTCCAACTCACCCCAGGGATCGTGGGCGCTGATGCCCAGGTCGGCGACAAACAGACAGGCCAGGGCCAGCGCGACAAAAGCCAGACTGGTTCTTACACTTGCGGATCGCCACATAAACAGCCCGTTACCCGACTCAGTACAGCGTCAGCAGGTCACTGGCCTGCAGACGATCGCGGGGTTCGTCCAGGGCAATGCCGCCGTCGGCGATACCCACCACCCGATCGGCAAAGTGCAGGGCCAGTTCGACATCGTGCATGGCGAGCACTGACGTGGGGTAGGCGTCGGTGAGTGCCGCCAGGACCCGTTCCACCATGGGGCCATCGAGGGCCGACGCCGGCTCATCCGCCAACAGGATTTCACCTTTCTGGTGAATGACCCGCGCCGCCGCCACGCGCTGGCGCTGACCACCGGAAAGCTCCCCGGTTGCGGTCCAGCATTTGTGGTCGATGTCGAGGGTTTCCAGGATCGGGCGGATCTGCTCGATATCCCGCTTGAACGGGCGTAGCAGAGACAACAGGTTGTGGGTCGTGGAGTGCCGCTTCAGCCCGCCCATATAGACGTTGTGAAACACGCTCAGGGCCGGAACCAGCCCGAGGTCCTGGGGCATCAACGCCGCGCCCAGGGGGCGCCACTGCTGGTACATCAGACTAAGCAGAGTGGACTTGCCCGCGCCGCTCTTGCCCACCAGGGCCACAGTCTGACCGCGCACCACATCAAGGCTGAGAGGGCCGAGTACGCGCAGGTCGCCGTAGTCGGCGACCACATCGGTCAGGGACAGCGCCGTCATCAGTCCAGCAGACCGATTTCTTTGGCCACGTCACGGATGACCGCGTAATTGTCATTACTCGCGGGCACGAACGCGGAGCGGGGGAAGCTTTCCAGCATCGCCGGGTCGTCCATGCCAATCAGCGCCGCTCGCACTTTCTCGGTAAAACCTTCGCCAAAGCGCTCATCCACGTCACCGCGAATGCTCCACTGGTAGTTGGGGTAGCTGGGGGTTTTATACACCACGAAAGCCTCGTCCGGATCGACATTGCCGGCTTCAATTTCGGTTTCCCACACGGTGTAATTCACCGCGCCCAGTTGATAGGCGCCGGAGGCCACCATGGATGCGGTGCGACTGTGGTTGCCGCTGTAGCCGACCCGTGAGAACACCTCATCGGGCGCCTCACCAAAGGCCTCGCGAATATAATACTCGGGCACCAGACGGCCTGAGGTGGAGCCTTTGGAGCCAAAGGTGAAGGTCATGCCCCGCATGGCCTCGGTCAGCCCAGAGTTGGGCTCAAGCCCGGTGCTTTTGTGGGCCACAATATAGGTGTAAAACGCCTGATCTTCGGTCCCTTGGGCTAAAGCCTGGGAGCCGGGTACCCGTTCCCGGGCCTGGACCCCGGAAAGCGCACCGAACCAGGCCAGTTGTACTTGGTCGTTGCGGAAGGCGCTCACGGCTGCCGCGTAAGACTTGACCGGTACAAAGCGCACGTCGACCNCAAGNTCCTCTTCCAGATAGTCCGCCACGGCCTGAAATCGCTCCTGAAGCCGGGTTTCATCNTCATCGGGAATGGCGGTGAACACAAAGGTCTGGGCACTGGCACCCAAGGAGGTCAAGCCCAGCACCACAGCGGTGAAGGCAAAGCGAAGGAGGTTGCGTCCTAACATGGTCAAATCCTCTGGTGTGAGTAAAACTGAATGGGCATTCAATCGGTATGGTACCGGAATCCCGATGATCTGTCCGGGGTGCTCTGATGAGTATAGTGTGCCGGCCGATCCACTACGCGATACGTGAATACCGGGTNAACAGACGCGTCCGAGGCGCACGCGGCGGCGTATGAACGGAATATGCGCTGGACTGTCGTGTTAATCTTCGGCCAGCAAATCGTTCAAAAGGTGGTGATGGTGAAACAACGGGGGCACATCGCATTGATTACGCCCGCGGCGCCGGGCTCCAGGGCCGGCAACCGTGCGACGGCGAGCCGCTGGGCTGGATTGTTGAGGCCCCTGGGCTATCGGGTCTCGATTCATTTGTCGGAGGATGCGCCGACAGGCCGTGCGCCGGACCTGATTCTGGCCCTGCACGCCTGGCGCAGTCACGCTGCCGTCCTTGCCTGGAGGCGGGCCCATCCGGACTCTCCGCTGGTTGTGGTGCTGACCGGAACGGACGTGTACCGGTTTCAGGTCAGCGAGCCCGAGACAGTTTACGCCAGCCTGGATGCGGCGGATGCTCTGATCGGCTTGCACGACTGTCTGGAGGAGGACCTGCCCGAGCGTTACTGGCCGAAGTTGCATGTGGTGCATCAGTCCGCCGAGCCGCTGCCGCCCGGAGTCCCTCAAGCGGTTCGGCGCACGGTGGACATTCTTGTCGCGGGGCACCTGCGGGAAGAGAAGGACTCCCTGCGGGCGGCCATGGCCGTGCGGGATCTTCCTCTGGATTCCCGGCTGAGAGTCGTGCAGTTGGGCGGTGCGCTCTCGGAGGACTGGGCCGAGGCCGCCGAAGANGAGGCGCGACGTAATCCGCGCTATCGCTGGCTGGGGGATCAGCCCCGTTGGCGGGTCAGGCAGTGGATGGGGCGGGCGCGGGCCATGGTCATCAGCTCCCGAATGGAGGGCGGTGCCAATGTGGTCAGCGAGGCCTGTGTCGCCGGGTTACCAATCATTGCGTCGGATATTGCCGGCAACCGTGGGTTGCTCGGGGAGGACTACGTGGGCTATTACCCGATGGGCAACACCGTCGCCCTGCGGGAGTGTCTGTTGCGTATCGAACGAGACCCGGTCTGGNGGCGCCGGCTCAGGGACCAGGTGATGGCTCGAGCTCCCCTGTTTCAGCCCGAGGCGGAGCAGNGCGCTCTGGGGCAGATCATTGAACGGGTCACCTCTGCCTGAGCTATGGTATCTATAAAGTATGATAAATTAACAAATGGCTGTGAAAGGAATAGTCTGTTGTTATTGATTGAACGATCTGAGGAGTTTTTGTGACGCTGACCAAGCGTGTTGCCCTTTCGGCGGCACTGTTAATCACCGGCCTGTTTGGCGGAATGCTGTCCGTTGCGGCGGAGTCANGACTACAGGTGGTGGCGACCACCGGCATGGTGGCGGATGTGGTGCGTGAGGTCGGGGGAGATCACGTGCNTGTCGAAGGGCTGATGGGGCCGGGGGTGGACCCGCACCTGTACCGCCAGACCCGCCGCGATATTACCGCGCTCAGCCGGGCCGATGCCGTTTTCTGGAACGGCCTCTACCTGGAGGCCCAGTTGGAAGAGTTCCTGGANCGTCTGGCCCAGCGTCGTCCGGTNTTCGCGGTAGNGGAAGGNGTNCCCGAGCGCTTGCGTCTGTCGGATGANGAATANCGGAACCAGTCGGATCCNCACGTCTGGATGGACCCGGGNCGCTGGCGCTATGGGGTTGAAGCGGTGCGCAGCGCATTGNTGGAGCTCCGCCCGGANCAGAAAGCCTACTTTGACCAGCGCGCTGANGCCTATCTGAGCGAGCTGGAAACACTCAATGACTACGCNNNTCAGGTGTTGGGCAGNGTCCCGGAAGGTAAGCGGGTGTTGGTNACCGCTCACGATGCCTTCGGCTACTTTGGGGATGCCTACGGATTCGAGGTGCTGGGGATTCAGGGCTTCTCGACGGAAAGCGAGGCCGGTCTGTCGCGAATCGAAGCGCTGGTTGATCTGTTGGTCGAGCGCGAAATCGGGGCGATTTTTGTCGAATCATCGGTGTCGGATCGGAACGTCCGGGCGNTGATTGAGGGCGCCGCCGCGCGCGGTCACTCGGTGCGCATTGGCGGTGANCTGTACTCCGATGCCATGGGGCCCGCCGGCACCTACGAAGGTACCTGGCTGGGAATGATCGATCACAACGTCAGTACCATTGCCCGTGCGNTGGGCGGTGAAGTCCCGTCCNGTGGCCGGCTNGGGAAACTGNAACACGCCGGGGCCAGGGAATGAACGCCAAAGGNCAACTCAGTGAAGCCGTGACCGCCAGNCCNNTATCGATTCAGGGNCTGACCGTCAGTTANGACCACCGGCCCGTGGTTTACTCCGTGGACCTGTTGCTGAAGCCAGGCCGTATGACCGCGATTGTTGGCCCCAATGGCGCGGGCAAGTCAACCCTGCTCAAAGCCGCGCTCAGTATCACCCGCAGCCTGACCGGGGATGTAAGGGTTTTTGGCCGACCGCTGGCGCAGATGACCGAAGACATTGCCTACGTGCCGCAACGCAACAGCGTCGATTGGGACTTCCCGGCCACCGTGCTCGATGTGGTCACCATGGGACTGTTTCGCAAACTGCGCTGGTGGCAGCTGACCCGCCGCAGCCATACCGACAAGGCCATGGAAAGTCTCACGCGGGTGGGGATGGAAGCCTTCGCGGATCGGCAGATCGGTGAACTGTCTGGTGGTCAGCAGCAGCGGGTCTTTCTGGCGCGGGCGCTGGTCCAGAACGCGGCGCTGACCATTCTCGATGAACCCTTCGCCGGGGTGGACGCGGCCACCGAGCGGGCCATTGTCGAGGTCTTGAAGCAGTTGCGCGAAGAGGGGAAAACCCTCTTGTGTGTTCACCACGACCTGTCCACGGTGCGAGATTACTTCGATGACGTGTTGCTGCTCAATGTGCGGCGCGTGGCCGCCGGTCCGGTCGATCAGGTATTCACGGCGGAGAACCTTCAGGCCACCTATGGCGGGCGCCTCAATCCGGTGCAGTTGGAGCGGTTGGTGCCGGCGGTCTCGGAGGAGCCATGATGGACGCCTGGTGGCCGGCACTCATTTTCTCGGCGGGCTATAACACCACGCTGGTGACTCTGGGAGCCATGCTGTTGGGCGCCGGGGCGGGCATGATCGGTGCGTTTGTCCTGTTGCGCAAACGCTCCCTGGTCAGCGACGCCATCACCCATGCCACCCTCCCCGGGTTGGCGATGGCCTTTGTACTGATAGGTGCGGTTCAGGGTGATGGTCGCTGGCTGCCCGGACTGCTATTGGGCGCCGCGTTGAGTGCCGCCCTAGGACTCTGGCTGGTGCAGTGGATCAGCGCCCGCACCCGTCTGGGTGAAGACGCAGCGATTGGGGCGGTCCTGTCCACGTTTTTTGCCTTCGGTGTGGTCCTCATTACGGTCATTCAATCCATGAACGTCACCGGTCAATCGGGCCTGACTGGCTACCTGGTGGGTTCTACTGCCGGAATGTTGGCCGTCGAGGCCAAGCTGATCGCCTCCTGTGCGCTCGGGCTGCTCTTGGCGGTCTTTATTTTGCGCCGGGAATTTTTGTTGGTCTGCTTTGATCCGGAGTTTGCGCAAACCCAGGGGGTCAATACCGGGCGGGTAGACCTGTTACTGTTGCTGTTGTTGATGGCGGTGGTGGTCATCGGCCTGAAGGTGACCGGGTTGATTCTGGTGGTGGCACTCACCATCACCCCGCCGGTAAGTGCTCGCTTCTGGACCAACCGGCCGCCGCGCATGGTGGCGCTGGCGGCGGTGCTGGGCGCCTTGGCGGCTTATCTGGGCGTTACCCTGTCGAGTGCGCGCGCGAGTCTTCCCACCGGCTCATTGATTGTCTTGTCGGCGTTTGCGATTTTTCTGATGTCGTTCCTCGCCGCGCCGCGTCGCGGTGTGTTCGCCTCTTTGCTCGCCCACCAGCGGTTTCGTCGGCGGGTTCATTTGCGCCAGGGGCTGCTGTCGATGTCACGCAACGAGCCAATTTTTGATGGCCTCACGTTGCGGTTGTTACGTCGGGCGGGCCACATCCGGCGCGATGGGGTCGCCACGGCCCAGGGGCGGGCGGCGGCCCGGGAGGCGGAGCATGAAGAGCGGCTCTGGGCCTTGTACCGCCGGCTCTATCCCGGCGACGCCCTGCACCGCGAGCATGCGGGTCTGGATCCGATTGCACGGGTCTTGCCGCCGGATGCCATTGATGAGCTTGAACAGCGGTTGCTCGCGAGCGGGGGTAGGGCATGAGCGATTTCATGATGTTCAGCCTGGTGCCCATGACCGTGGCCATCATTATCAGCATGACCTGTGCGCTGTTGGGCAACTTCCTGGTATTGCGCCGGCAGAGTCTGATCAGCGATGCCATCAGTCACGTCGCCCTGCCGGGCATCGTGGCCAGCTTTCTGCTTACCGGCACCATTGCCTCCACGGCCATGATGCTGGGTGCCGGGGTCTCGGCACTGGTGACGGTGGCCATGATCGACGCCATACGCCGGTTCGGGCGAGTGGAAATCAGTGCGGCCATGGGGGTGACCTTTACCAGCCTGTTTGCCCTGGGAGTGCTGTTGCTGGAAGTGAGTCAGGCCAGCGGCGTACACATTGATGTGCAGCACGCCCTATACGGAAATCTGGAGAGTCTGATCTGGTTTGAAGGCGTCGGTCTTTCATCCCTGGTTGATCCGGCGGCGCTGGCCACTCTGCCACCGCAACTGGCTCGTGTCGGGGGGGTGGCACTGGTGGTACTGGTGTTCGTGGTGGTGTTCCGCCGTCACTTGATTCTGGGAAGTTTTGATTCGGAATTCGCCGCCAGCATCCGCGCCCGCCCGGCGCTGGTGGATCTTCTGCTGGTCACCATGGTGGCGGTGGCGGCCATCGCGGCCTTTGAAGCGGTGGGCTCCATTATCGTGATCGCCATGTTCATCTGCCCGGCGGCGGCTGCCCGCCTGATGACCAATCACCTGGGCAAACAGCTCGCCTGGAGTCAGCTCTTTGCCCTGATATCCGCCGTCGTGGGCTACTGGTTGGCGGGCTACGGCCTGATCGCGCTGGGGCTGGATATGTCGCTGAGCGCCGCCGGCATGATCGCCACCGTGGCCGGGCTTATTCTGCTGCTGACCTGCCTCTGGGGCCCGCAGCGACGCGGCCGTGCGGTGCTTGCGAACGCCTAAGCACCGCTTCGGATCGTCGGCTTATCGAGCGCGATACCAGCCATCCTCACCGAGAATTGTCTCCAGCGTGTAATCGCCGGCCTGTTCGTCACTCAAAGTGGTTTGCCATTTCACCCGCTTGTCGGGCTGCGCGCCTGGTCCGCGGCTGTCGTACTCACCGTAAAGTACGGTGTGCTCCGCGTCCGGCTTGGACCAGTTATGCCAGCCCTCGGGCTTGATGTGTGGCCCCATGTCGGTGTTGATAAACACCGTGCGGGCAAAGTCTCGCCAGGGGCGCCCGAGGTAAACCTCATCTACACCCTCGGCGGCGGTGAGTGTTGCGTTCAGAAACACAAAGCCGTGGGAGATGCCCTCCGGTGTCGAGGCCGCCGTGATATAAGAATCACTTTTCGAGTGGATCTGGCAGTGGTCGAACACCGCCGTGGCGCGACCGAAAATAAAATCCGTGGTGCCTTCGACATAACAGTTCCGGAAGTACTGCCGTTTGCCTTCCCCGGTCAGGTAGAGCGTATCCTGATGGCCGAGAAAGCGGCTGTTGTAAAAACTCACCCGATCGGCATTGACCGCCAGTGCGACCGCCTGGCCCACCGGGCCGGCGGTATTTTCAATGGTCAGATTTTCACCGTGGAAGTCATCGCCATCTACCTGCAGGGTGGCGGTGTGGAAGGTGCTATTGCGGCCCTTGTCGATCTGCTTGAAGTGATCGCCCCAGGTGATGATGGTCTTGCCGGCGTCCTCGCCAATCAGAGACACCATCGGGTTCCACTCATACACACGGACCTTCTCCCGATAAGTGCCGTTCTTGATGTGGATGGTGATGCGTTTGTCGGGAAAGGCTTTGGTGTTATCGATCGCGGCCTGAATGGTGTCGTAATCACCGCTGCCGTCCGGGGCGACGGTCATCTCATAGACGATATCCGCCCGCACAGGCAGGGTCGCCAGCAGTGATAGCATAAAAAATACAACGATACGGTATCCGATCTTCATGGTTGACTTCTCTCTCTCAGTTCATTGTTTTTTGGTTTGACGTATTATTGTAAACCATTGGTGTTTTTCACACTTGGGTAACGGCGGATGCGCTTCGCTTATCCGCCCTACGCCGACCGCCATGCTATCCGTAGGGCGGATAAGCCGAAGGCGCATCCGCCGTTCCCACACTTTCCCGCATCCGCCGTAACCGACTCTCCGCCAACCACATCACCCCCGCAACTTCGCCGCTTCCTCCACCACAATCCCATGGCGCCGCGCCAATGCCAACCGGTCATCATCGTAACCGCCCCCAATCACCGTCGCCACCGGAATATCCCGCTTAAGCAATTCACTCAACACCCGCCGATCCCGCTCTCGAATGCCCGCCTCCGTAATGTTCAGCCTCCCGAGCGGGTCTCCGGCATAGACGTCTACCCCCGCATCATAGAGGACGATATCGGGCTGAAAATCCGTAAGTACCTGTTCGAGAGTGTCCATCACCACCCGCAGATAATCCTCATCCCCCATGCCATCGGGCAGCGGCACATCGAGATCACTGCGCTGTTTGTCGAACGGAAAGTTATTGTCGCAGTGCAGCGAACAGGTAAAGGCGTGGGGCTCATCCGCCAGCAGTGCGGCGGTGCCGTCCCCCTGATGGACGTCGCAGTCAAAAATCAGCACCCGCCCGACACCGCTCTGGCGAATCAGCACCTTTGCGGCTATCGCCAGATCGTTCAGAATGCAGAAGCCCGAGGCGTAGTCATAGTGTGCGTGGTGAGTGCCGCCGGCCAGATGGCAGGCCAGGCCGGTATGAAGTGCCAGCTGTGCGGCCAGCACCGTGCCCGAGGGCGCAATCAGCGTGCGCTTGAGCAACCCCTCGCTCCAGGGCAGGTTCATCTGCCGAAGTTCCCGAGGTGACTGGGCCCGAGAGATAAAGCGCTGCAGGTAGTCCGGGCAGTGGGTCTGCTCCAACCACAGCGGCTTGCAGGGCCCGGGCCGAAAGCTGTTCTCCGGGCGCAGCAGACCGATGCGGCGCAGGTGCTCGGCCAGCAGGCCAAACTTCGCCATCGGAAACCGGTGTCGCTCCGGGAAAGGGAAGCTGTAGGCCGGGTGATAAACCAGGGGTAGGGATGAGGGCATAGGGTGAATAAAATGCGTTAATTGAATGAGTCATCTTAAAGTATGGTGCCAGCGAATAACACTCCACAACCACGACAATACGACACAACTCCGCTATGCTGTAACCAAACCCGAAACAAAGCGAAAAAACCATGCAACACCTCGACCTGCAAGTCATCGAACGGGCCCTACAATGGCTGGACAATAACCAACCCATCTGGCTGTGCACCGTTCTCGCCACCTTCGGCTCCTCGCCACGCGAACCCGGCTCCATGATGGTGGCCCGCTCGGACGGTCAACACGTGGGCTCACTGTCCGGTGGTTGTGTCGAGGAAGACTTTCTGGCCCGACTGCGCGCCGGTGATTTTCATCAGCCGTTGTCCCAGATCCGCTATGGCAACGATGAAGTCTCCGGCCCAAAGGTCACGCTTCCCTGCGGTGGGGTGCTCGACGTTCTGATTGAACGACTGACCCCGACGGAAGAACACCGCGCGCATCTTCAGACGTTGCGAGAGGCAATGCGGGGTCAGCAATCGTTGATCCGCTCGGTGCTGCTGGACAATGGTGAATCGACCTTTGTCGAGGGCTCGGCCCTCGGTCCGCGAGTGGAGCGTGATGAACAGGCCGTGCGCATCCGGGTCGGCCCCACGCTGCGCTTGATCATCGCCGGCATCAGCCCGGTGTCCGCTGCCTGCGCCGAGTTTGCCCAGGCACTGGGATTTGATGTGATTGTGTGCGATCCGCGCGATGACGAAGTAGCCACCTTTAACGTGCCGGGGGTCAATGTCGAGGCCGTCCTGCCATCGCTCTACATCGAGCAGCACGCCCATGCCGCCACGGCGGTAGTGGCTCTGACCCACGATCCGAGAATCGACGACCTGGCGATGATGGAAGCGGTGCGCACCGAGGCGTTTTACATCGGCGTCATGGGCTCGCGCAAAACCTCCGCCAACCGCGCCGAACGCCTGCGCCGCTCCGGTGGCCTGAACGACGCGGACATCGAGCGTCTGCACATGCCGATCGGCCTGGCCATCGGCAGCAAAACCCCCGCCGAAATCGCCCTGGCCGTCATGGCCGACATCATCCGAGTGCACCGGGGCCGACCGCGCCATGCCCTCTAGTGTCACCCCCTCTAGCAATGTCGTCGGCCTGATCATGGCCGCCGGCTACTCCACCCGGTTCGGCGCGGACAAACGCCGGGCCCAGCTCACGGAAGGCCAGACACTACTTCAGGCAACGGTTGCCATGACCCGATCAGTGTTTGAAGCGTTTTATGTGGTACTCCGCTCCGACGATGAAGAGCGCGATCTTGGGCTGGGGACGGAGCCGGTCATTTATGCTCCCGAAGAACCCATCGGTCTGGGCACCAGCATCGCCGCCGCGTTTCACCACTTACGGGTAAACAACAAAGACGCCACTGCAGCGGCGGTTCTTCTCGGTGATATGCCCTGGATCAAACCGGATGCGTTCAGCGAGTTGTTGAACCACGCAACGGAAGACACGATCATCCGCCCGGTCTACGATGGCAATGCGGGCCACCCGGTACTATTCGGCCGCCACTTCTGGCCCGAGCTGGCCAACCTCCACGGCGACCTCGGTGCCCGCACCATCATCAGAAAACACCACAGCTGCTGCCATCTGGTTCCTGTTTCGGATGTTGGGGTGTTGCGGGACGTCGATCGGCCAAGTGACTTGGGAAAGGCTTAAACTATCGTAGGGTGGATAAGCGCATAGCGCGTCATCCACCATCGGTTTTTTTCATTACAGTGGTAAGCGGTGGATGACGGCCTTCGGCCTTATCCACCCTACGATGATGTCTAAAGCATTGTACTGCCAAACTGGATTCGAAGCACTGAGGTGCGGGAAGGGGGACGTTGTTTCCAGACCGTAGAGCGGGGGACCCGCGATCCGAGCCTACATGGATGTATTCACGGCGTGTCTGGAAACAACGTCCCCCTTCCCGTACCGGACTATCGGATTAAAGAGTCAGTAAGCTAAGCCTTCAACGCCGCCAACACCGCTTCGCGTCGAATCGGAATCTCCGTCATCCGTACTCCGACCGCCGCGAAAATCGCGTTGCCAATCGCCGGACCGACCACCGTGGTTGCCGGCTCACCCAAGCCTACCGACAACTCCGTACTGTCCACAAACTCCATCTCAATCTCCGGCACATCGCGAATCCGCATCGGCGAATAAGTATTCAGGTTCTGATCCTTCACCTCACCCTTCTCAAACACCGTACCCTCATGCAGCGCCATACTGGCACCCCACAAAGCCGCGCCTTCCACCTGCGCACGGGCACCATCCGGATGCACCACCGTGCCAGCATCGGTCACCAGCGTCAGCTTCTGCAGCGTCACCTTGCCGGTATTGCGATCCACATGCACCTTGGCGACNCAAGCCGTCCAGGTCGGCATGTTGCGCTCCTGGCCGTAAGTGGTGGCCACNCCGAGGCCGGTNTCNGCNGGCATNTCCTGACCCCACTCGGAAATTTCCCGNACCCGGCGCAGNACATTCGCCTGACGGTTGGCGCCGCCCACCGAGTTGGGGGCTTCGCCGGCGTTTTTGCCTTCCGCTTTCAGCAGGGCCAGACGGAACTCAATCGGGTCTTTCCCGGCCTTGCGGGCCGCCTGGTCCATAAAGGATTCCANGGCCCAGTTTACCCAGCCCGAGCCCACCGAGCGCAGCCAGCCGGGGCGGAAGGTTTTATTGGCCAGNTCGTTNGAAATGGCCCGCAACCGATGCGCCCCCACCGAATACCAGTGAGCGGCGCCCTGAATGGCGAAGGGGTCGTACTTCNCACCGTTGGTGGCCGCGGGCATAAAGCCCGGCACCATCACCTGTGTGGGCCAGCCGGCGGTGGCGTGGTGCTCCATGCCGGTGGGGTTGCCCTCGGCATCAAAGGCCATGCGCACCCGCTGGTAGGCGGGGGAGCGCACCGAGTCAAAGCGCGCGTCGTCTTCCCGGGTGAACACCAGCTTCACCGGGCGGTTCAGCGCTTTTGAGGCCAGAGCGGCGGGCACCGCGTAGTCGCCATTGAGCCGGCGACCAAAACCACCGCCGAGCATATANGTACGCATGATGACTTTGTTTTCCGGTACATCCAGCGCGTTGGCCAGCGTCGGCAGAATCAGGGACTGCCACTGGTTGCCGGTGTGAATTTCCCAGATACCGTCTTTCTGGTAGGCGAGGGCGTTGACCGGCTCCAGTTGAAAGTGCAAAACGGTGTGGGCGATGTAATCTTCTTCCAGCACCGAATCGGCGTTGCTGAAGGCGTCGTCCACGCCTTCTTCATTCACCACCAGTGCACCGCCATCGCCTTTCTCAATCAATTCCAAACCGCGATCGAGAATATCCTGCTCGCTGACGTTGGCGGTTTCCCCCGGCGTCCAGTCCACTTTGATTTTNCTGGCCGCTTTGCTCGCCGCGTAAAACGAGGTGGCAATGACCACCGCCCAACCGGGCACGGTGTCGGTCGGGTCATTCAGTTGAATGGTCTGCAGGTAACCCTCGACGTTTTTCGCCTCGCTGTCGTCGATGCTGTTGATCTTGGCACCGTAGCGGGTNGGCGGAATCAGCGGCCGACCGTACACCATGTTTTCGACGGTGGCATCGATGCCGTACACACTGGANCCATCGGTTTTATCGGGNATATCCAGTGCCTGGGCTTCCTGACCGATCAGGCGGCGGTCTTCGGGTTTTTTGACCTGGATTTTTTCCAGTTCGTCTTCGCTGAAGGAGCGGGACATGTTGCCACGCTGAACGATCTCGGCGTAGCTGATGGAGCGGTTGCCCGCGATCACTTCGCTGTTGCGCGCGCGGCACTGACTGGCGTTGACGCCGAGCAGTTTGGCGCCCTCTTCAATTAACACTTGCCGACCGGCGGCNCCGGCGCGACTGAGGGGCATGAAGTTNTGCCANACCGACCANCTGCCACCGGTGACCATCAGNCCCCATTTGGGATCGCTGTCGACATGNTGCAGNTCNACTTTGGACCANTCGGCNTCCAGTTCNTCCGCGACAATGCGGGCCAGGGCNGTGCCCACATGCTGGCCCATTTCGGCCTCGGCAATNTTGACGATNATGCGCCCGTCATTTTCGATCTGATACCAGATGGTNGGCTCAAAGGTNTGGTTTTCAATNACCTCTTCCGGNTGGGCNAANCTCANCCCGGGGCGNTAAAAGGCGAGGGTGATGCCGGCACCGGCGGCGCCGATCAGAAAGCCGCGGCGGCTCAGNCTGGGGCCGTGATTGACCGCGCCCACATCGGGGTTGAGCAAGGAGCGAAATAGCTTATTCATTGGAGGCACCCTCCTGNATCTGGACACCGCCGCGCATNTCGNTGGCGGCNATTTTGATGGCTTCCCGAATNCGCACATAGGCCATGCAGCGGCACAGGTTGCCGCTCATCACCTGGTCGATCTGCTCATCGGTGGGGTTGGGAAAATCCTTGAGCATGGCCGCGGCCTGCATGATCTGCCCGGACTGGCAGTAACCGCANTGNGGCGTCTGGGTTTCCACCCAGGCTTTCTGCAGGGGGTGCTGGCCGTTNTCGTCCAGCCCNTCGATGGTGGTGACCTCGGCCCCGGCCACCTGNCTGANCGGCGTAATGCAGGAGCGGGTGGCCCGGCCGTTGACCANCACGGTGCAGGCGCCGCACAGGCCGATGCCNCAGCCGAACTTGGTGCCGGTCATGCCGGCGTCNTCGCGAATGCCCCAGAGCAGCGGGGTGTCGTCGGTCACCTCCAGAGTGACCTTTTGCCCNTTGAGNNTGAATGTGGTGCTCATGGTCTGTTACTCCTTCCCGTTGCCGGCGTTATCGCGCAGCNNTTGAATACGTTGTTCGAGNTTGTCCCANGCGGGGCGATCGGTGTGGGTNTNNCGCAGGAANNNGAACANGGCCACCAGATCGCCATTGCTCCAGTCCGCGTANCCNGGCATCACGACGCCCTGAATNCCGGCCTCGTCGGAAATGCCNTCCANCGTGAAGCGGATCAGGTTGGTNGGNTCATCGGCGGTCACGGCGCTGTTCAGGCTCATGTCCGGGCGCATGATGCTGGGCTCATCCGGATTGTTGTAGTGGCAACTGGCGCAGCCGTAGGTGAACAGTTCCTCCCCCCGGCTCAGGGTGCCGGCGCTGCGNTCCTGGGCGGTGCGAATCGCCCGGGCGGCCTGGNTGCCCGCCTGGGCCGCGTNGCTGCCACCGGCAACNGTATGGAANTAGCGGGCCAGNGCCCGAATNTCGTCATCGCTGGCCTCAACCAGCCCCTGATGCACCACATCGGCCATGGAGCCGGCGGCGACACCGTGGTAGATGGATACGCCGTTGCGCAGNTACAGGAACAGCTCGTCTTCGGTCCAGCCGACCGGNGTNCTGTGGTTGTCNCTNAGCGCCGGCGCGAACCAGCCGTTGACCANGGCCCCNTCGTAGTCTTGCCCGTCGGCCTCNGCGCCAACCGAATTGCGNGGNGTATGGCAGGCNGAGCAGTGCCCCAGGCCTTCGGCCAGGTANTCTCCNCGGCTGGCATCCTCTTCNAGNGTGGCGCCATCAAAGTACAGCAGCTTCCAGCCCGCCTGCAGCATGCGAATGCTGAACGGGAAGCGCAGGGTGTTTTCCGGCGGCTCCGCGTTGATGGCCTCGCGGGTCATCATGTAGGCGTATAGGTCTTCCAGATCCCCGTCGCTGACATTGGCAAAGTGGGTATAGGGAAAGGCGGGGAACAGGTGCGAGCCGTCCCGGGAGACCCCTTCACGCATGGCCCGGTTGAACGCCTCCTGGGACCACTGGCCGATCCCGGTATCCGGGTCGGGCGTGATATTGGTGGAATACAGGGTGCCGAACTCGGTCTCGAAGGCAAGACCGCCCGCGTAGGGCTGATCGGGGTCGGTGGTGTGACAGCTCTGGCAGTTGCCGATGCCCGCCATGACCTGGCCCCGGTCAATCTGCTCCTGCGAGAAGCTATCCGCCGAGGGCGGCGACTGGCGCTCGATACCGCCCTCCCACGCGAGCAATAACAGAACAATAAAACCCAGGATGATTAGGCCGACAATGCCGACCACTATGCGTTTGATCACCTTGCATCTCCTTCGTTGGTCTACCGCTCAGCGCGGGGAGCGCCAGTCGCGGCAGGGGTATCGCTGAGGACAGGTCCGGAAACCACGGTACTACCGGTGCTGCTTGTTATCGTTACAGTGTAGACCATGGTTACGGATTTGCGCGCCCCGGCGATCAGGGCACGTCTGCCGGGTCAGAGTTGTCGTAAGGAGGGTAGGTGGTTCGGAAACGCCGGCTTGACCGAGCTGCTATGCTGAACCTATCCATTCTGAAAGAGAGGTAGTTATGACCGATCAACCGTTTCTGACCGATGTTAAAACCCTGCGCGAACGCGCCCGGAAGCACATTGAGCAGGGGGCTGTCACCGAGGGCTACAAGGCCAATCGGGATAATGTGATAAAGATTCTCAACGAGGCCCTGGCCACCGAGATTGTCTGCACCCTGCGCTACAAGAGCCACTACTATCGCGCCGAGGGCATCAGCGCCGAAGTGGCGGCCCAGGAGTTCCTGGAACACGCCCAGCAGGAAGAGCAGCACGCCGACTGGCTCGCCGAGCGCATCGTGCAACTGGGCGGCAAACCGAACTTTTCCCCGGAAGGGCTGCAGACCCGCTCACATGCGGAATTTGTGGAAGGCGACACCCTGCGCGAAATGGTGGTGGAAGACCTGGTGGCCGAACGCATCGCCATCGACAGCTACCGGGAAATCGCCGCCTACCTGGGCGACCAGGACCCCACCTCCCGCCGCATCATTGAAGACATCCTCGCCCAGGAAGAAGAGCACGCCGATGATATGGCGGGTTTGCTGGAAGGCCTCGACGGCAAGTAACCTCGTGCCTAACGGTGGATCGGCCCGACGCATGCCACAACACCCGCGTAGGGCGGCATAAGGTCAAAGGCCGCATCCGCCACAACCCTGCGTATGCCACAACACCTGCGTAGGGCGGCATAAGGCCGAAGGCCGCATCCGCCGTAACCCAACGCCCCGGACCGCGCATTCGCCGTAATAACCCACCTCCCGTGAACTCCACACAACTTTAAGGTACAGTCACCACGTCGCCTGAACTTGCGGGAATGAGCCCATGAACAAAAAGGTATTGTCCGAGCGCGATATCTGCACCAAATACATCACCCCGGCCATCCAAAACGCCGGGTGGGATATCCAATCTCAAGTCCGCGAAGAGCTGTCCTTCACCAACGGCCGGATCATAGTCCGTGGGCGCTTACATACCCGTGGAAGCCGGCGCCGCGCCGACTACGTGCTTTTTCATCAGAAGAACCAGCCCCTGGCAGTAATTGAAGCCAAAGACAACAAGCACAGCCTGGGCGATGGCATGCAGCAGGCCCAGGCCTATGGCGAGGCGCTGGATGTGCCCTTTATGTTCTCCAGCAATGGCGACGGTTTCCTGTTTCACGACCGCACCGGCCTGAGCGGCGCCACCGAGCAAACCCTTTCCCTGGATCAATTCCCCGGCCCGGACACCCTCTGGCACTGGTACTGTCAGTGGAAAGGTTTGGATGGGCATGCCCAACAGACGGTCGAGCAGCCCTACTACGACGACGGCTCCGGCCGCACCCCGCGCTACTACCAGACCAACGCCATCAACCGCACCGTAGAGGCAGTCGCCAAGGGCCAGGACCGGGTGCTTCTGGTCATGGCGACCGGCACCGGCAAAACCTTCACCGCCTTCCAGATCATCTGGCGGCTGTGGAAGTCCCGCCAGAAAAAACGCATTCTGTTTCTGGCCGATCGCAATATCCTGGTGGACCAGACCAAGAACAATGACTTCAAGCCCTTCGGTCAGGCCATGACCAAGGTCAGCAATCGCACGGTGGACCCCTCCTACGAGATATACCTGTCTCTCTATCAGGCGGTCACCGGCAACGACGATGAGAAGAACATCTACAAGCAGTTCTCACCGGACTTCTTTGATCTGGTGGTGATTGACGAGTGCCACCGGGGCAGCGCTTCGGAAGACTCCGCCTGGCGCGCCATTCTGGACTACTTCTCCAGCGCCACCCACATCGGCCTGACTGCCACCCCGAAAGAAACCAAAGAAGTCTCCAACATCGACTACTTTGGCGAGCCGGTGTACACCTACTCCCTCAAGCAGGGCATAGAAGACGGCTTTCTCGCCCCCTACAAAGTGGTGCGGATAGACCTGGACCGTGACCTGCAAGGCTGGCGCCCCTCCAAGGGGCAGGTGGATGAGCAGGGCGAGCTGATCGAAGACCGCATCTACAACCAGAAAGACTTCGACCGCCAACTGGTGCTCAAAAAGCGTACAGAGCTGGTGGCCCGCAAGGTCACCGAATTTCTGGAGCAGACCGACCCCTACCAGAAAACCATTGTCTTCTGTGAAGACATCGACCACGCCGAGCGGATGCGCCAGGCCCTGGTCAACCTAAACCCCCTGCGGGTGCGGGAAAACCGCAAATACATCATGCGCATCACCGGGGATGAGGCCGAAGGCAAAGCCGAGCTGGACAACTTTATCGACCCGGAAAGCCGCTACCCGGTGATCGCCACCACCAGCAAGCTGATGACCACCGGCGTCGATGCCCAGACCTGTAAACTGATCGTGCTGGATCAGCGCATTCAGTCCATGACCGAGTTCAAACAGATCATCGGTCGCGGCACCCGCATCAATGACGACTACAACAAACACTGGTTCACCATCCTGGACTTCAAAAAAGCCACCGAACTGTTTGCCGACCCCAACTTCGACGGCGACCCGGTACAGGTGTACCAACCCCGAGGGGATGACCCGGTGGTGCCGGAGGACGAGCGCGACGACGGTCCCATTGCTGAGGATCCGGCGGGTTATGAGGTGGAGCCGGACGAAACCTGGCAGTCCGACGACAGCCGTGGCGCCTGGATAGAAGACCCGGACGAACCCACCAAGCGGGTGAAATACGTGGTCGGCGATGTGGAGGTCAAAGTGCTCGCCGAGCGCGTTCAGTACCTGGGCCCGGATGGCAAGCTCATTACCGAAAGCCTGCGGGACTTCACCCGCAAACAGGTCAAGGCCCAATACGCCTCCCTGGACGACTTTCTGCGCCGCTGGAATCAGGCTGAGCGCAAGCAGGTGATCATTGATGAGCTGGCCGAGCAGGGCGTTATCTGGGAAGACCTGACCCGCGAGCTGCGTAAAAAGCTCGGGGCCGAACCGGACCCATTCGACGTTATCTGCCACATCGTCTACGACCAGCCGCCCCTGTCCCGCAAAGAGCGGGCCGAGCAGGTGCGCAAGAACGACTACTTCCAGCAGTATCAGGGCGTCAGCCGCCAGGTGTTGGACGCACTGCTGGACAAGTACACCGACGCCGGGATCGAACCCATCGAGGATGTTAAAATCCTCACCCTGGCGCCTTTCAGTCAGATCGGAGCGCCTGTGGAGCTGATCGACGGCTTCGGCGGCAAGCCCGGCTACACCCGGGCCGTCCGGGACCTGGAAGACGCCCTCTACCAGAACATACCCTGAGCGCCCCAATGCGCTCTTCTCCCTACAGTAATGAACACCCAATAGGACTCTGAATGGCCATCAGTACCACCATCAAGTCAATACAGGACATCATGCGCAAAGACGTGGGCGTCGACGGCGACGCCCAGCGCATTGGCCAGCTCGTCTGGATGCTCTTTCTGAAAATCTTCGATGACCGCGAACAGGAGTGGGAGCTGCTGCAGGACAACTATCAGTCCCCCATCCCCGAAGACCTGCGCTGGCGCAGCTGGGCGGCCGACCCCGAGGGCATGACCGGCGAAGAGCTCAAGCAATTTGTGGACAACGCCTTGTTCCCCGGCCTGCAAAGCCTTCAGCCGCGCGGCGACGATTACCGGGCCATTGTGATCCGCAACGTCTTTGAGGATGCCTACAACTACATGAAGTCCGGCCAGTTGATGCGCCAGGTCATCAACAAGCTGCAGGAGGGCATCAACTTCAATAAATCCGCCGAGCGCCACGAACTCGGGGATATGTACGAACAGATCCTCAAGGACCTGCAGAGCGCCGGCAACGCCGGGGAGTTCTACACCCCACGCGCCGTCACCGAGTTTATGGTCAACCGGGTGGACCCCAAGCTGGACGAGAAAGTCATGGACCCGGCCTGCGGCACCGGCGGCTTCCTCACCTGCACTATCGACCACAAGCGTAAGCACTACGTCAAAACCCCGCAGGACGAACAGACGCTGCAGCGCAGCATTCACGGGGTAGAGAAAAAGCCCCTGCCGCACCTGCTGGCCACCACCAACATGATTCTGCATGGCATCGAAGTGCCGGACCAGATCAAGCACGACAACACCCTGGCTCGCCCGCTGCGCGACTGGGGCCCCAAAGAGCGGGTCAACATCATCGTCGCCAACCCGCCTTTCGGCGGCATGGAGGAGGACGGCATCGAGACCAATTTTCCCAGCGCCTTTCGCACCCGGGAAACCGCCGACCTGTTTATGACCTTGTTTATCCACCTGCTAAAAGACGGCGGCCGCGCCGCCGTGGTACTGCCGGACGGTTTCCTGTTCGGCGAGGGCATGAAAACCCGGTTGAAAGAAAAACTGCTGGAAGAGTGCAACCTGCACACCATCGTGCGCCTGCCCAACGGCGTGTTTAACCCCTACACCGGCATCAAGACCAACCTACTGTTTTTCACCAAGGGTCAGCCCACCGAAAACGTCTGGTACTACGAGCACCCCTACCCGGAAGGCTACAAGAGCTACAGCAAAACCAAGCCCATGAAGTTCTCGGAGTTCCAGACCGAAATCGACTGGTGGGGCACCGAGGCCGACGGCTTCGCCAGCCGCGTGGAAACCGAACAGGCCTGGAAGGTCTCCATCGACGACATCAAGGCCCGCAACTACAACCTGGATATCAAGAACCCCCACGTGGGCGAACAGGTCAGCCACGACCCGGACGAGCTGTTGGCCCAATACGAGCAGCAGCAGGCGGAAATCCAGGAAATCCGTGACCAGTTGCGGGATATCCTGGCCGATGCCCTCAGCCATAACGCCAACGGAGGTGCGGCGTGAGTGCGCAGGAACTGATAACAGAGCATCTGGATTTATGGACTGGGGCAGTAACCAAGAAATCAGCCAGTGGCCGTGGGAACAACGGCAAGATTGAGCTGACGGGGGTTAAGAGGCTTCGGGAGTTGATTTTGGAGTTGGCTGTAAGGGGCTCTCTGGTTGATCAAGATACAAGTGATGAGCCCGCTCAAAAGTTGCTGGAGCAATGCCTGAAGGCTAAAGCCGTTTCTGTCGAGCTAGGCAAGCTCAAGAAGGTTCGAAAGCATGCCTCTATCACCAATGACGACACCTCTTTTAGTCTACCCCAGGGGTGGGTCTGGAGCCGCCTTGATGATGTGGTGCGCGTTATAAATGGCAGGGCCTACAAGAAGCACGAAATGCTCTCATCGGGAACCCCTCTGCTGCGAGTAGGCAACCTTTTCACATCAAACGATTGGTACTACTCTGACTTAGAGCTAGAAGATGACAAATACATTGATAGCGGCGATTTGATTTATGCTTGGTCTGCTTCTTTCGGTCCATTCATCTGGGATGGTGGGCGCGCTATCTACCACTACCATATCTGGAAACTGGATCTATTCGATGAGGCGGCCATCGACAAACGGTTTCTTTATCTGTACCTGAAGGCTGTTACTGAGGAGATAAAATCCTCAGGCAGCGGTATCGCCATGATTCACATGACGAAATCCAAGATGGAGGAACTCATAGTTCCGGTTCCGCCACTAAAAGAACAACACCGCATCGTCCAAAAAGTCGATGAACTTATGGCCCTCTGCGACCGGCTGGAACAGCAAACCAATGACCAGCTCGAAGCCCACGAAACCCTCGTGGACACCCTGCTCGGCACATTGACGCAGTCCGAAAACGCCACCGAACTGGCCGACAACTGGACCCGCCTCGCCGCCCACTTTGACACCCTGTTCACCACCGAGCAGAGCATCGACAAGCTCAAGCAAACCATCCTGCAGCTGGCGGTGATGGGGCGGTTGGTGGAGCAGGATGCGGGGGATGAGCCTGGCAGTACCTTTGTTTCAAAAATGCTAAAGGCTCGAGACCATCTGGCTAGTAATGAAGGCATGAGGACAAAAGCCGGTAACGACGTGTCACCGGATGAAAAATACTTGAGTTTACCCGATACATGGGAATGGATTAAGCTGGGTAATATTGCCAAATTCATCGATTACCGGGGGAAAACCCCCATAAAGACTAGCCATGGAAAGCGCCTTATTACCGCGAAAAATATCCGCCAAGGCTACATTGACTTAGAGCCCGAAGAGTTTATCTCCGAAGAGGACTATACCGAGTGGATGACACGCGGATTTCCTCGAAAAGGAGACCTGCTGTTTACGCCAGAGGCACCGTTGGGGAACGCCGCAATAGTAGACTTGAATGAAGAGTTTGCCTTAGCCCAGCGCGCCATATGCTTTCAATGGCATATTCTTGATATATCTCGATTCATGCTCATACAGATAATGGCATCCCCGTTCCAGGAAAAGCTAGTTGAGAATGCAACTGGCATGACTGCCACTGGTATCAAGGCCTCAAAGCTCAAAGAAATTCCTGTCGCCATTCCTCCTCTAAAGGAGCAACACCGAATCGTCCAAAAAGTCGATGAGCTCATGGCCCTCTGCGACCAGCTCAAAGAACGCCTGAATCGGGCCCGCGGAACCCGCTGCCAATTAGCGGAAACTATCGTCCAACAAGCACTCAGTTAAGGACAATACAATGCCAGTTTTGGATAAAAAGTACGACACGCTTGCGCTGCATGATGACTACCTTTCAGATCCGCTCCTCATGGCGCTCGCATGGAAAAAAGCGCATGAGTATATCCGCACAACCAACTGGTATGCAGATAACTTCGAACTCGACACATCTTCAATTGACTTGGCAAATCGCTGCAGTGAATGGACAAAAGAACTACAAGACGGACTCACTTTTACTCCGCTAGAGCTGGTTCCGGCACCTAAATCTCATCCTTGGAAGTTTGAGAAGCCCGATGATCCAATGCAAGTAGCTGAATATAAGTTGCTTTGGCGGCCGGAATCTAAACCAGGAAGTGATGACCAGGACGAAGGCCCGCTTAAGTTAAGACCACTTGCGCATATCGGTATTCGTGAGCAGACCATCATGACGCTGGTTATGATGTGTCTCTCCAACGAAGTCGAAACCATGCAAGGAGACCCTTCGACTGAATATGAAGAGGTTCATGCCAAAGAAATCGTTAGTTACGGTAATCGCCTTTATTGCCAGTATGAGGACGGAAAAGCCGATCACAATTACGGCGCGACGACTATCTACAGCAAGTATTTTACGGACTACCGGAAGTTCCTTGAGCGTCCGTATTACTTCGCTAGAAAGGAGCTAGAAGAAAAGTCTGATGAGGAAGAGGTTTACCTTTTAGAGATCGACCTTGCTCAATTCTTCGACCGGATCGATCGACCATCGCTGGTAAAGAGAATTGTGGAGATGGCTCGTGAGCAAGGAATAACAGACGAACATGAAATGGTGTTTGTAAAAAATGTTCTCGAGGCTTTCAGGAGCTGGAACTGGTCAGAGGCAGCGGATGAAACTTTCAAACAAAAGTTTTCATCTGATGCAATTCCTGTGGCGCCTCTCGGACTACCCCAGGGATTGGTAGCATCGGGCTTCCTCGCCAATATTTACATGTCCGATTTTGATGGCCTGATGAAGGGTCTCATAGGACAAGTAATCAATGATAGGTATGGTATCAAGCTGGTTGATTACTGTCGCTATGTCGATGATATGCGTTTTGTTCTCGTCGGTCCTAATCGACAGGGCTTGGAGGAACGCCTTTTGGAGGCGCCTCAGCCCCAGACTGAAAGCCACTTAGACATTATAACTGACTCATTATTTGATGTTGGTAACCCAGCCCTGCGTGAGTTAAGTCTCGAAGCAAACCCCAAGAAAACCAAGATCGAAGCCTTCAGAGGAAAGTCTGTGGGAATATCTAAGACCTTGGAAGATATACAGAAGAACGTCTCTGGCCCAGTATCGTATGACGACGCTGAAATTCATCTTGGTCAATTGGAGTCACTGCTCGCTCTGTCCAAAGCCAACGAAGCAGATCAATCAGACGGGGCAGGATACTTCAATCGACTTGCGGCAATTGAGAAGGACATGTTTGATGTCCGCGAAGATACACTTAAACGTTTTGCCGCTAACAAGATTTCAAGGCTATTAAACAATTTCCGTCATTTTTCATCGCGCCAAACGGACGAAAATGGCAGGCCAGTTCCTGGAGACTGGGACTACCTGCAAGAACGCCTCGCTCGGCGGTTCGTCGCCTGCTGGAGTCGCGACCCAGCCGTGGTGCTATTGCTCAAAAAGGGGCTCGAGCTATTTCCCAGTACCAAACTACTTGAACCAGTGCTGGATCAACTCAACTACTTAAGATCCTTACCCTACGGCGACCCGTTTGGTACTCAAGAGAAGCAAGCTACCGTCCAAGCCGCTATTGGGCAGTATTGTCTCGCCGAGATCTATCGACATGCGGCAACCATCATTCATCGCAAAGACAGACAGGCTATGCCGGCGCATGCCGACGTAGATCAATTTTTTGAGCTGCTACAGACCCAAGCCATAGAAGATGTGGCTATGGAAAACATAACCAACTCCATCCAGAATCTACCTTCTGCAACAGAAACTAAGCCCAAACCGATCCCATTCAACTTTCTAGCCGCTCAGGCTCGTTTCTTGCTTCTGGTGAGAATGGATACAACACTGGAGAGCAGTTCGGGCTGTTGGTTCCATGACTTTGTTTTCAAGCTCGCTAATGGATTCCGGAATATCACTCTTCCCGAGACGGCCTCTAAACGCGATATCGCGACAGGAATAATCGTTGCCAGACAGTTAGTGGAGAATGCCAAGCCACTCCTTCGCGCAAGTTCAGGCCTTCTGGAGCGTAGACGAAATGCCCCTGAGGTACTGGCGCTGATTGCGATTCAAGATGCAACACTCTTCAGAGCACTGATACTCCATGCCCGGGCATTGAAGTACAACTGGTTAAACTCCGATGAAGTCCAGGCTTTGATAGAAAAGCTTTACATCAACACCAGGCCTTCAGTCAGAAAGCTGGAACAAATCACTTCCTACATCTCGCTATACAAGCTTGTTTCGCGGCCAGACAATCCCTTCGGAAACGAAATAATGGCGTTAAAGCTTATGCAGGCTCTGTTAAATGTTAGTGAAGCCTTTGAAACAGCAGAACCAGATGAAGTAATCGACCTGGCCAAAACCCAAGTGAAGTTTGGGCACTTCTCGGCACCGCCCGCCTTCTCTGTATTTGATTCTGAGCTTCTGGTGAAGCTGAAGTTCAACAAGGTTCTTTCTGAAGCCGCCAGCCATCTACATTCCGAGCGCAACGAGACATTCCTTCTTCAACGCATTGCGCTATGTCTGCGTGCAGCGTTATCCGGCTCAGGAGACCCCACAGGCTTCGGGCCTAGCCTTACCGCAAAGACTGGGTACCGTGGCCTCAAAACAACCCAGTTCAAAAGGCAGATTGGCTTACTGACAACGCCGGAGTCACTTGCGGGGGAGGCTGCTCAGTTCTCGGGATGGTTAACAACCCTGCTATCCAAGCTGCTCAAATGGCCAGGCATCCGTGTAAATGACCAAGGTTACTCATGGCCGACGGAGTTCACCTGTGAGAGTGTCAGTAAAATCGTTAATGAACGCCTAGCTAAATTAAAACTTCTCTACTGCCGGCAATCTGGCATGCCAAGCCTCCCTGAGCTGGTTTCACCAAACTGGAAACCGGATAAGAAAAGCCTGACTGTTGCCATGGTTCAAACAAAAATGCCACAACAGCAGGACTTTGCTGACCACGGTCTATACCTTAATGACAGTGATTACCGGGCGAAGCACAGGTGCCATTTAGCCCGTGTGGCTAAATTGGTTACCAAGCACATTGAGGCACAGCACCTCGAAAAGCCAAAGAACGGTGGGCGTGAACAAGACATCGATCTGATCGTGCTACCAGAGCTAGCAGTGCATCAGGACGACATGGATATTCTGATTCATTTATCCCGCAAAACTCACGCAATTGTGGTCGCAGGGCTTGGCTTTGTAGAGCAGCCTGGTGTTAAGGGGCCAAATAACTGTGCGGTGTGGATCGTGCCGAGAAAACATAACGGCAATCGCAACGAAATCCATCGGTTTCAGGGTAAACACCACATGACGGCTCCCGAGAAGAAGCTAAAAATTCAGCCCTGGCGCCCTTACCAGTTAATGCTGGAACTTGCTCACCCGGCCTTCCCAAAACAAAACGGTTTCACTGTAACCGCAGCGATCTGTTTTGATTCTACAGACATAGCTCTGAGTGCAGACCTTCGAGACAAATCCCATGCCTTACTAATTCCTGCCCTTAACCGAGACGTGAACACCTTTGACTCTATGGTTGAAGCATTGCACTACCACATGTATCAACACGTTGTGCTGGTTAACACGGGCGAATATGGCGGTTCCTATGCCATGGCACCGTATGACAAGCGACACGAACGTTTGATTGCTCACTCAAGTGGGAACGACCAAGTGACAATTAATACGTTCCAGATGAACATGTTCGATTTCAGGCGTGATGGGGTCGGTACAAGCATGCAGTCAGGCATAAAACTTAAAGCTGCACCGGCGGGCGTTGAGGTTCAATGACCATTTATTGCCAGCGAGCTACAGCCATTTTCTAAGGAGCCTTGCAGACATGACCGTTTTCAACATTTACTGTGATGAAAGCCGCCATACGTCGGACAAGGGAGACCGCTACGCTGTCATAGGTGCTCTACAATGCCCTCGGGACGAGAAAAAAGCGCTGGTACACCGGATACACAGCCTTCAAGCCTTACACAATGCTCATGGAGAGCTTGGCTGGAAACGTCTCTCGCCAAATCGCGCCCGGTTCTACGATGACCTTCTGGATATTTTTCTGGATACGCCGTTTCTGAACTTTCGCTGCATCGTGGTTGACCGACACAATCTCGACCATGAGCGGTATAACGAAGGCAGCCCTGAGTTGGGCTTTTACAAGCTCTACTATCAAATGCTCGTGCACTGGCTAGAACCATCCCACGAGTACCGCTTGTACCTCGACTGGCAGCAGAACGCCGCCAGCAACCGGTTTCAGGACCTGAAAACCGTTCTTACTCGCAAATTGTCAGGCCGCGCACATGTTCTCAGCCTCGAACCGGTATGGTCTGACAACCAGCCCATGGTGCAATTGGCTGACTTGCTGATTGGTGCCGTGGGCTACGCATGGAATGAGAGGGATAAAGTGGAAGGTGCCAGTAAAGCCAAAATCGCTTTCTTGCGTAGACTTGAGGCAGGGTTGGGACGTACTTCACTGGCCGGAGGCACACCTAGAGGCGAGAAGAAGTTCAACATCTTTGACTGGCAGGGCCGTGTCTGATGTGCGAGTCACTGTGGCCACAGCTTCGTCTGAAAGCGGATACGGAAAAAGAACTCATTGCCAAGTATCGACAGGTCTATCACGAGACCTACGTTTGGGACGAAAACGGTGAACGGCGGGTCTTCACAGACTGGACAGGTTGTCGCTATCAGTTCTCGGAAAGAGCGTTTAATCACGCGTTTTCAGAGGCAAAGAACCACCGTACCAGTTCAGGCATCCACGATAACGGATGGTCTCGCAAGCGCCTTAGGCGAATCCTGTGGATTAGAGAAGTTCTGAAACTCAGCGCCGGAACTATTCAGAGATACGCCCAAACCAGAAAAACCGACCGGGGACGGCAGGCGAAAAGGCGGACATTGGTTGTGGTGGAAGAGCGCTATGTAGTGGTATTCGACGACCCCAAAGAAAAAGGCAAACCACACCAGTTCGTCACGGCATTCCCGGCAGACCGGAGCTACATGGAGCAAATCAAACGGACAAGTTTTTTGGTGGAGACCAAAGTCGGGGCGAAAAAACAGGGGGGCTAGAAAAAGAAAAGCCCCAGTCTTATCGGCGACTGAGGCGCTGCCACGATCCAAAACCTTGGGTAAAGGATCAACCGGTCGTTTCCGACCTGTTAATAACTATACTTGCGTTAAAAGCCATAATCAAATGTGTTCTTATACCTTTTAGGTATAAAAATCCGGGGCTGCTATTATCGCTTTACGAAAATCTCAATCCCATCCGCATCAGGACACCGTTGTCACACTGTTTGGTGCGTTCGAGCACTGGGTCGGATCTCATCGTCCGCCAAATCCAGCCCAGAGGTATTGCGACACTATGCTCAAAACCCGCACCAAGACGAGAGTCGAGGCCAGTGGCGCCTGGTTTATCGACGCGGATTTAATGGAACTCGTTGGAACAGTTGAATGATGCAAACGACCTTGGATGTGGTGAATACGGTAGGGTATTACTCTATCTTTCCGGCTCTGGTGATCACGCCGGCGGCTATCGCCATCGTTCTGATGACCACGGGCGCACTGTCGGTGCTGTTGAGCTAGAGGAGCCTGAAAATAAGAACCCCCGCGTAGGCTTCTGTTAAAACCAAGATGCGGGGGCTGTGTTATCGATCAGGGCAGCCTTGAACCCGTTGAGAGGTCAAGTTTTGACCCTTAGGGTAACGGTGGATGACGGCCTTCGGCCTTATGCCACCCTACGATTCGTGCCGCGTCGGCGACTACCGCAAATGAATCGGCTCCAGCGCATCGCCTTCGGGCAGAATCCGGCCGATGATCCGGGTGTGAGGGTAGCCCAGAGAATGTAGCGCCGCCACACAGGCGTCGGCCTGGTCGGCAGGCACAGAGGCGAGCAGGCCGCCGGCGGTCTGGGGATCAAAGAGCAGTGGGTAACGGGGGTGGTCGACCCACTGGTCCTGATCCTTGATGGCGCGGCGCAGGCGGACGTTGGCCGGTTGCAGGGAGCTGAGTACGCCAGCGGCGATGGTCTCTTCGGCGCCTTCCAGCAGCGGCAGTACCTCCAACTTCAGTTCGGCATCCACGCCTGAGGCGCGGGTCATTTCCACCAGGTGGCCGAGCAGGCCGAAACCGGTCAGATCGGTGCAGGCCGTTGAGCCATACTCGCGCAGGCATTGCGCCGCCAGTCGGTTGGAAACGCACATGCTGGCGAGCGCCGCGTCGATCCAGCGGCCTTTGATTTTCAGTTGCGGCAGGGCGGCGAACAGGGTGCCGGTACCGATGGGTTTGGTGAGCAACAGCACCTGGCCGGGCTGAAGGCCGCCCTTGGTCAGCGCCGTGTCGTTTTCATCAATCAGTCCGTTGACCGCAAAACCCAGCGCCAGCTCTTTGCCCTCGCCGGTGTGACCGCCCACCAAGGTACAGTTGGCATCGTTCAACACCTCCAGCGCGCCAGTCATCATCTGGTACACCGTGTCTTCCACTTTCGATTCCAGCCCTTGAGGCACCGTGGCCACGGCGGTGGCGGTCTGGGCTTCGGCGCCCATGGCGAACACATCCCCCAGGGCGTGATTGGCGGCAATTTTGCCGAACACATAGGGGTCGTCAATAAAGGCGCGGAAAAAATCGATGGTGTGGACCGCCGCTTTGCCGGCGGGAATTTTCACCACGGCGGCATCGTCGGGCGCGTGCAGGCCCACCAGCACTTCGTCCCGCTCCACGGGCTTGAGGGTGGAGAGGGCGCGGGACAGGACCGTCGCCCCCACCTTGGCTCCGCAGCCGCCGCAGCGCATGGCGATGGCGGAGATGGCCTGGTCCTGTTCGTCTTTTTCCAGTGGTACGCGGCTCGGCTTGGTCGGTGCCATGGCCTGTTCGTCCATCGGCGGCAGTTCGTTAAATTTGGCCATGAAGCGCCGGTCAATCGAATCCTTCCAGCGCCATACCCAATCGCCCGCCGCGTAAAAACCGCCGCGGGACGCGACTGCGTGCTGGTTGCCGGTGCTGATCAGAGCCAGCCATTTTTTCTGGGGACGATAGGGTTTGAGTGGTTGACCCAGCACGGCCTGGCGCAGGTTATCCGCCAGTGGGCGCCCCTGACGCACGGCAAATACGCCGGCTTTCTCGCGGGGATGATTTACCTGAGTGGCGATATCCCCGGCGGCAAAAATGGCCGGGTCGTTCATGGTCTGCAGCGTATCGCGCACCTGAATAAAGCCGTTGTCATCCAGCTCCAGGCCGGTCTCCTTCAGCCAGGCGGCTCCGCCGGCACTGGTTACCCAGACCACCTCGTCCGCTTCGTGCCAGTATCCGTCTTCGGTGTGCAGTCGCCCGGCGTCCACGGCGGTCACTTCGGCGTTGGTGTAGAGGTTGATCTCGCCCATTGCCAGGGCCTGATGAAAGTGATTGCGCACCTTCTGGTTGTGAGTGGGCAGAATTTTTTCATCGCGGGTGTAAAGGTCGAATACCAGTTCTTCAGGGTTGCGCCCCATGGCCTGAAGCTCCCGGGTCAGGCGATATTGCATGGCAAGCACCAGCTCCACGCCGCCCGCGCCACCGCCCACCACAGCCACCCGGGTGGTGCCGGAATGATGGATCACCCGGTCGAGCAATTGCTGCCAGCGGTCATTGAACTGATAGATGGGTTTGACCGGTACCGCGTGCTGCTCCGCGCCGGGCACCCGGCTGACCTGAGGGGTGGAGCCGATATTGATGGAGAGCAGATCGTAGGGCACCGGCGGCCGACCGCGGCAGATGACTTTCTGATTGGCCCGATCAATATTGACCGCTTCATCACTGAAAAACCGCGCGCCGGCAAACTCCGCCAGTCGGCGCAGATCAATGTGCACTTCATCGTAGCTGTAGTGTCCGGCAATATAGCCGGGCAGCATGCCGGAGTAGGGCGTGTGCGTATCCCGGCAGATCACCGTCAGCCGCACCCCGGGCTCGGGTTTCATGGCGAAGCGTTTGAGTACCCCCACATGACTGTGGCCACCGCCAATTAACACGATATCGCGCAGGATGGGCTGTTCGGGTTGATGCATGAGCGGGCCTCGGTTCGCTGCAACGGGGTCAAAGACTTC
The DNA here is from genome assembly GCF_002695945.1 of Marinimicrobium sp. Lineage (NCBI taxonomy): Bacteria > Pseudomonadati > Pseudomonadota > Gammaproteobacteria > Cellvibrionales > Cellvibrionaceae > Marinimicrobium > Marinimicrobium sp. The sequence continues at coordinate 80,692 of NZ_NZQP01000012.1, forward strand.
CAGCATACACTATGCTGAGTGTTCGCTCATCTACGGTGCGGGTGTCGGATTACGCTTCGCTAATCCGACCTACTTGGCGCTCGCTGCGAGACTTCCCGTAGGTCGGATCAGCCGCAGGCGTAATCCGACAGCAAGCGCGGTAGTCAGGGTCACCGCCTGGAACGGTGGCTCTTTTTGATCCGGTACCAGACCTGACTCGCCCCTGTTGGCGAACGACTGAGAAATCCTTAGTAGTTGCCTCTCAAACGTGAATTTAGGGGCAGGTGTATCGGTCGACTGAGAGCACTCAAGCTCTTCTCCACAGGCTCACTTCGGCCACCGTGTGTTGGTACTTGCGGGCAGTTTCCCGGATCACAAAGGGGATATCCCGGGTGGGTTCCTGCAGCACAAAGTCCGGTTCCAGGTGGTGGCGCAGGCCGTCGAGCATGGGCACCGGTTGCCCGTTACTCTCGAACCCGCCGATCCAGCGTTCCCGGGGGGTGAACTCCGGGAGCAGGGTGTAGGGGGAGGTGATCATCAGCAGGCCGCCGGGGCGGACCAGTGCAGGCAACTGGGCGAGAAACGCAGCGGGATCGGGCAGCCGGTCGATCAGGTTGCCGGCGAAGATCAGATCGAAGCGGCCCAGAGTGTCATCCAGTGCACAGGCATCGCCGACCTGAAAGCGGGTGCGCCCGGCGGTGTTGCTCAGTTCCAGCGCCGCGAGATCCGCCGTTCGGCGTTCGATAAGCTCGCCCTCGAGGGTGACCTGATATTGAATCTGGCCCTGCTCGGCCAATCGGGTGGCGCTGTCGATAAAGCGTCGTGACAGGTCGATGCCGATGACTTCGTCGAACCGACGGGCCAGTTCAAAGCTGCTGCGGCCCACGGCGCAACCCAGGTCAAGGGCCCGCCCGGTTGTGCCGGTGTGGTGGGCCAGGGCCTGCTCGATACAGGCCTTCGGGTAGTTGGGCACGTCAAAGTGACTGGGGCCGTAGTGGAAATCCAGGTATTGGCCGAGCAGTTCGTCGGTTTCGTAGGGGTTCTTGTCGGTCATGGGCTCTGGTCGGTTATGGATTAGTTGTCGAGGGCGCAGGTGCGAAAGCCCACAAACACATCGTGTCGATTGGGCAGGTAGGCCTGGCGGTAGCTGCCTCGGATCAACCGCGATGAGGTGCCGCAGGAGCCGCCTTTGGTGACCTTGTGGTCGCCAAACTGCAGAGTGGACATGAAAGGGTACATATCGATGGCAAAGCCGTCATAGGGGAAAAACTGGTCGCTGGTCCACTCCCAGAGGGTGCCCAGCATCTGCCGGCAGCCGAAGGGGCTGTCGCCTTCGGGCAAGGCGGTGACTGGCTGGCTGGCCAGACCGGTACCGTCCATATCCACCCGGCTTGAATCCAGCGTATCCCCCCAGGGGTAGCGCCGATGCGGCTCGCCGGGACGGTTGCCCAGGGCGGCCACTTCCCATTCGACTTCGCTGGGCAGACGGCGGCCCGCCCAGCGGCAGTAGGCTTCGGCCTCCCAGTAGGTCACATGTTTGACCGGGTAGTCGTCATGGAGGGGGCGCCACTGGTCGAAATGCCGCTCTTCCCAGCCGTTTTCAGTCTTGCGCCAATAATAGGGGTGGGCTGGGGTGCCACGCTGGGGCTCGCCGCTGCCGAAATTCAGGTCCTGTTCGGTAGTCAGCCATTTGCGCCCGCCCTGGGTCCAGAGCTCGGGCCGCTGGTAGCCTCCGTCCTCGACAAAACGTCGGAAGTCGCCGTTGCTGACCAGGGTTCGGGCAATACGAAAGGCCGGGACGTGCACTTCAAAGCCGGGCTTTTCATTATCGAAGGCAAAGTCGCGCCGGGCGTACTCCGGGGAATGGGCCGGCATACCGATGGTGTAGCGCCCGGCAGGGATGTCCGCATCGCCCAGAGCGGCGGGATCAGCGCTCGCGGTCGGTTCGGGGCGGCTGCCCGGTGGCACCGGGTAACCCTCGGTCTGACGGCACCAGATCATCGACTCCAGATGCATATTCTGGTGGAAGATGGCGTATTTGGTCAGGTAGTGGGCCTGATCCGTGAGGGGCTGCTCCAGGATACGTTGACGTATGGCCTGGTGAATGGCGTCCACGTAGCGCAGGGTGTCCGCCTTGCCGGGAAACAGGTCGGCCCGCCAGCGGTCTTCGTGGTCCAGGTGGAAGGAGTCCCAGATTTCGTCCATTGAGGGGTCGTAAGAGGCCACTCCGTCCAGCGCCTTGCGCACAAAGACTTCGTAAAAGAAGGCGCAGTGACCGAACTCCCACAGCGGCGGATTGACGCCGGGGTGGTAGGGCACCTGAAGGCGGTCATTGCCCAGGGCCTCCACCAATTCGTGCATCCGATGGTGGGTGTCGTCCAGCGCCTGCAGCAGGCTGTCTCTGTCGTCCATCGCGAACTCCTCAAAATGGCATGACACGAGGACGATAACACATTGCCTAAATAGGCGCCCCGTTGGGCGGAAAAACAGGCAATTTCGGGGATCCCTTGCTATAATCCCGCCCTTTTTCCATTTCCCGGTCTGTGCCGGGACCCCTCGCCGGGGGTGGCTTGACCACCGTCCGGCGGCGTTTATTGGAGAGCGCTATGGCAGACAAAGCGGTAACGGCAACGAAAGTGGCCATTGTGATGGGCTCAAAGTCCGACTGGCCCACCATGGCCGAAGCGGCCCAGATTCTGGATACTCTGGGGGTGGCATACCACGCCGAAGTGGTGTCGGCCCACCGCACGCCGGACAAAATGTTCCAGTTTGCCGAAACCGCGGCGGACCAGGGCTACAAGGTGATTGTGGCCGGTGCCGGCGGCGCCGCCCATCTGCCGGGCATGATCGCCGCCAAGACCATTCTGCCGGTGCTGGGTGTGCCGGTGCAGAGTAAGGCGCTCAATGGTCAGGACAGCCTGCTGTCCATTGTGCAGATGCCCCGAGGCGTTGCGGTGGGTACCCTGGCCATCGGCGGTGCCGGTGCCTTCAATGCCGGCCTGATGGCGGCCCAGATTCTGGCGACCGACGATGCCGAGCTGGCCGGACGCATCGCCGCCTGGCGCCAGCAGCAGTCGCAGACCGTACTGGACAATCCCGATCCGAGGAGCGAATAAGCCTCATGAGTGTTCCGCGTATTATCGTGGCCGGTAACGGCCAGTTGGGCCAGATGCTGCAGCAGGCCGCCGCGCCCATGCAGATCGAGGTGATGCCGGTCAATCCCACCAGTGATGACCGGCTGGAGCTGCGCGACAGCGATGTGATTACTGTCGAGCTGGAGCATTGGCCGGACTCTCCGCGCGGTGTGCAACTGAAAGACCACCCGAATTTTCTCAACGCCACGGCACTGCACTCGGTGATCGACCGGGAGCGGCAGAAAAGCCTGCTGGATCGACTCAATGTGCCCACCGCCCCCTGGGTGTCCCTGGGGGACGAGGCGGGCATGGTCGCACAGCTCGATGAACTGGGCCGCCCGGCGGTGATCAAGCGTCGCCGCGGAGGCTACGACGGTCGTGGCCAATGGCGCTGGCAGCCGGGCGAGCCGGTGCTGGCCGAGTGGGCCAATGAGTGTATCGCCGAGGCGATGATTCCCTTCAGCCACGAGGTTTCTCTGGTGGGCGCGCGCAATCGTGCCGGCGAGAAGGTTTTCTATCCGCTCACCCGTAATTGGCACGAGAGCGGCATATTGCGGGCGAGCGTGGGCAATCTGGATGTACCCGCCGAGCAGCAGCAACTGGCCGAGGAATGGCTCGGTCGTATTATGGATGATCAGGGCTATGTCGGTGTGATGGCCATGGAGTGCTTTGTGGAAGAGGGGCATCTGCTGGTCAACGAACTGGCGCCCCGGGTACACAACTCCGGCCACTGGACCCAGGCCGGGGCGGATATCAGCCAGTTTGAGCTGCATCTGCGGGCCGTGGCGGGTTTGCCGCTGATCACTCCGGAAGTTTACGGTGTGACCATGATGTACAACCTGCTCGGGCGGGATTGGCGCACCGAGTGGCTCGGGGTGACCGGCGCCCATGTGCATTGGTACGCGAAGGAAATTCGCCCCGGGCGCAAGGTGGGGCATGTGAATCTGCACCGGCCCAATGTGGAGGCCTTGATGGACAGCCTCAAGCAGATGCAGGGACAGGTGGATGCCGAGGATCAGTGTGTGTTTGATTGGGCCTTGGCGCAGTTATAAAGCGTGATGGTGGATGACGGCCTTTCGGACCTTATCCACCAATGAACCAATGGTATACCCCAAGAGCGGTATGGTTTGGCCGGTCCTTGGGCAGTAGATTGGGGGTATGGGAGCGGCGGGGTTGTGTGTTGGGTTACGGCGGATGCGGGCTTCGCCCTTATCCGCCCTACACAGCCTGCCGTGGTTCGCGTAGGGCGGATAAGGCCAAAGGCCGCATCCGCCGTAGCCGGAGGTGACGTAATGACACTGGCTTGACCGAAGTCAACGCCGCCCTATTCCCATCGCCCTAGACTAACGCCCACGTCAACAAACCGAGCCACACCATGTCCTTATACCAAGAGCCTCTCGCCTGGGATCAGTCCGTCATCGACCGCTACGACCTGAGCGGACCGCGCTACACCTCCTACCCCACCGCGCCCCAGTTCCGGGACGACTTCTCCCGTCAACAATGGCTCGAGGCCGTGGCGCGCAGCAACCGCAGCGGCAAGCCGCTATCCCTGTATTTTCATATTCCCTTCTGCGACACCCTCTGCTTTTACTGCGCCTGCAACAAAATCGTGACCCACAAGCGCAGCCGGGCCATGCCCTACCTGGAGCGCGTGGATCGGGAGATGGCCCTGCAGGCCGAGGTGTTCGATACCGATCGCCCGGTGAGCCAGTTGCACTGGGGCGGTGGCACACCTACCTACATCAGTGAAGACGAGATGACCTGGCTGATGGATGCGACCCGTCGGCACTTTCAACTGCTGGATAACGACGAAGGGGAGTACTCCGTGGAGGTACACCCGGGGCGTATGTCGGTGGGTAAGCTGGTTCACATGCGTCAGTTGGGGTTCAACCGGGTCAGCATGGGGGTGCAGGACTTCAATCCCGAGGTGCAGCGCGCGGTCAACCGTTATAACAGCGTCGAGCAGGTACGCGAGCTGGTGGATGTGGCGCGGGATCAGGGCTACCAGTCCATCAGCATGGATCTGATTTACGGCCTGCCGCTGCAGACCCGTGCCAGTGTAAAAGAAACCCTGGATCAGGTGATTGACCTGGGCCCGGATCGGTTGTCCCTGTTCAACTATGCCCACTTGCCGCACCTGTTCAAAAGCCAGCGTCTGATTCACGAATCGGACCTGCCTTCGCCTCAGGACAAACTCGCCATTCTGCACGAAGCCATTGAGCGTCTGCAGTCGGCGGGTTATGTGTATATTGGCATGGATCACTTCGCCAAGCCGGACGACAGCCTGGTCAAGGCGCAGCAGGAAGGCCGACTGCAACGCAACTTTCAGGGTTACTCGACTCACGCCGAGTGTGATCTGATCGCCTTTGGCGTGTCGGCGATCAGTTATTACGGTAGCACCTACATCCAGAATGCCAAGAAAGTGGAGGAGTATCAGACGCGCATCGATGAAGGGCGCCCCGCGTTGATCAAAGGCGTGCGCCTGCAGCCCGAAGATCATTTGCGCCGCGCGGTGATCAACCAGTTGATCTGTCACTTCAAGCTCAGCTTTGGCCAACTCTACGAACGCTTTGGCATCAACCCCAATCAGTATTTTCGGGATGAGCTGGCCCAGTTGGCGCCCATGGTGGAAGACGGATTGATCGAGGTTACCCCGGCCGGTATTACCGTGCTGAACAAGGGGCGGCTTTTGATTCGTCGCGTGTGCATGGTCTTCGATCAATACCTGGATACTGGCAACCAGATTCGCTATTCGAAAGTGATCTGAGCCAATCCGTGTACAATGCTTCCCAGTACTGATCGGGAGGCGTGTGGTGGCACTGTTCTGGCTGTTTTTACTCACCGGGGTTCTGGTGGCGGCGCTGGTGTACGCCCCGATTCGTCGCTATCGACACAGCCGTGCACTGGCCGAGCAACCCCTGCCGGCCAGTTGGCAGCAGTGGCTGCAGGACCGCTGGTGGTTGTACCCCTACCTTCCCGAGCCGGTGCGCCTCAACCTGCATCGCCAGTTGCAGGTGATGCTCGCCCATACCCGTTTTTACGGCTGTAATGGCCTTACCGTGACCGAGCCCATGCGCGTGCTGACTCTCGCTCAGGCGGCGTTGATGAATGCCGGTGAAGGTTGCATGCAGTGGTCCGGCTTTCCGGTGGTGTTGCTGTATCCCGAGGCGTTCGTGCGCGAGGGTGAGGTGGTCGATGAGTTGGGATTGGTCGCCTATGAGCGTCAGGAGTTGCTGGGGGAGTCCTGGGAGCAGGGCAAGGTGGTGCTCTCCTGGGCGGACATCGAACAGGACCTGCGCGGCGAAGACAGCCACTGCCTGGTGATTCACGAATACGCCCATCAGTTGGATGGTTACGACGGCGTGATGGACGGTACGCCACCGTTGCGCGATCCCCAGAGTGTTCAGCGATGGGCCGACATCATGTCCGCGGCCTTCGATGATGTGAGTCAGTCGAATTCTGAATCGGCGCAAATGATTGATTCATACGCCGCAACCAATCCGGAAGAGTTTTTCTCGGTGATCTGCGAAACATTTTTCGTGCGTCCGGAGACTTTGTATTACGCCTATCCCCTGGTGTACCGTGAGTTAAAACAGTTGTTCCATCTGGACCCTTTTCTGTGGGTCCGCTGACCCGTCGAGCCGCCGTTTTCTGACAATATTTTGACGTCTGCTTTCCGTTATAACTGCTACAGTTAACAGTAGTCGGGTTTTGAATGGCTAAAAGTTTCATCTGATTTGTATCTATTAATCAGATATCAGCTCTGTGACGATAAATTGCAGTCTTGCTCACGAGTTTGGTAGGAAACCATGTCCAAATCGCTGTACAGAACGGAAACAAAAGTGTTGCTGGAAGTGCTCAAAGAACTGCGCTCTGAGGCTGGCTTGACACAGACACAATGTTCACAGGCATTGGGTCGACCTCAGTCTTTCATAAGTGATGTGGAGCGGGGTGTTCGTCGCCTCGACCTGATTCAACTGCTGGACTTGTGTCGGGTGTTCGGGGTCAGTCTGCGCACCTTGATACGCCGCTTTGAAGCACACCTGGCAAGACACGACCTGGCCCCGGTGGATGAAGAGGAGTAACTGACCGGGACTTCTCTCCCTATTTGTATATCTGAATAGTAGATGCCACACTCTTCCTTGAATGGCCCATTCGTTCGGCTTTTGTGCGGCCAGAACTCTCACAACGCTTTTCTTTTGTTCTAAGCTTGTATTGGATGTTCATCCGGCTCCCGCTTGGGGGCGGGCTCGGGAGGGGAGAGAATGGATATAGCAGAGGATTTACGGAAGCGTCGCCATCTGGCGACGGTCAATATTCTGGCCGGTCCTCAGGACATAGGTCATTTATACTGTCTTCTTTTCATTCTGGCGCTGCTGGCGCTCGGGACCTTGACGGTCTATCAGACCGGCGGTACGGCGTACGCTTATCCCTACCTGATGTTGATTCCCGTTTTGTTTGCTTCGGCCTGGTACGGCCTGGCCGGCGGACTCCTCTCGGCGCTGCTGGCCAGTACGCTGATGGCGATGATGCCGCTGAATGTGGAACAGGCGGTGATGCAGGAGCCGGTCAACTGGCTGCTGCGCATGGGGCTGTACCTTTTGCTGGGCGGCGTCGCCGGCGGCCTGTTTCAAAGCCTGCGGGGCGCCTATCGCGAACGGGAGGCGCTGGTGCGCACCGACCCTCGCTCGGGTCTGCCCAATCAGGCGGCCCTCGATCAGGATCTTCATGCCTGGAAGAACAGTGAGGGGAGGCGAGAGGCACCGGTTGGGCTGATCATTGTTCGCCTGACCGATATTACCGACGTGCTGGAGGCCATGGGGGCGGATGCGTCGGATGAGCTGGCGGGGCTCGTGGGCGAGCGTCTGCGCCACCTCGTTGGCGGTGATTCCAGTGTGTACCGGTTCAGTGTTTCTGAACTTATTGTGCTGTTGCCCGGGGCCGATGAGGTGTTGCTCGAAGCAATGGCCCGGCGCATCATCGAAGCCGGGGAAGACAACCTGGTCGTTCAATCGGTACCGGTCCGGGTGCAGCTGGTCCTGGGCAGCGCCTTCAAATCGGGGCTGGGCTCGGCGACGGATGAGCTGATCAGTGAAGCGCGCATTGCGCTCTTCTCGGCCATTCGCAAAGGCGTGAGCTACTGCCCTTATCATTCCGATTTGTCCAAGAAAAAGCTGTCCCATATTACCCTGATTTCCAACGTCCGGCGCGGACTGGAGCGCGGTGAATTCGAGCTGCACTATCAGCCCAAGGTACGCCTGCGTGACGGTGCGCTGGTGGGCAGTGAAGCGCTGATCCGCTGGCGTGACAGCGAGCGGCAATTGATTCCCCCCGGCCAGTTTATGCCCAAAGTGGAGAATACGACCCTGATTGGGCCGGTGACCGAATTTGTCAGCCGGGCGGCCTGTGAATTTGTGTCCTGGCAGTCCCACCCGGTCAGCATCAATTTTTCCGCCCGGAACCTGATGGATGAGCGTATGCCGACTTTCCTCGAACAGCAGGTCCGTCGCCTGGGGGTGGCGCCGGCGCACATTGAAGTCGAGGTGACCGAAAGCGCTCTGATTCAGAATCTGGAGGCGGCTCGAGTTGCTATTGAGCGGCTCAGGGCCATGGGATTTTCCGTCAGTATCGATGATTTTGGTACCGGCTTTGCCTCGTTTGAGTACCTGCAGCACCTACCGATCACCGGGATCAAGATTGATCGGGCGTTTGTTCAACCTTTGGAGAGCCAGGAACGCTCCCGCAAACTGATGGCCAGCCTGGTGGATATGGGGCATGCCCTCGATCTGGTGGTTACCGCCGAGGGGGTGGAAAATGCGGAGCAGTACCGGCTGCTCCGATCGATGGGCTGCGATCAGGTGCAGGGATTTTTCTTTACGCCCGCCTTACCGAGTCGGCAGTTTGCCGCCTGGTGTGAACACTATCGCCCGGTGGATGACTGACGCTCTATCGGTTTTCCAGCCGGTTGTAATCCAATAGTCCTGCCTGTACTCCCGCGCGCTCACGATAGAGCACGTGGATGTCGTCACTGATTTCCCAGAAATTTGGATCGCTGCGGCGCACCCCGTAGCGATCCTTCAGCTTCCGGTAGTCCCGCTCGTCGCTCATGGCCCGCACCTGATTCACGAAGGCCGGAATGTCCCGCTCATCCATCATCAGGAAGCTGTTCGGGTAGCTTCCGATGATGCCCGCCGCCACACTCAGTGTGTCCTCCTTCGGCAGGCGTCGCTCCTGCTCCATAAACAGCGATGACAGGTTGCTGTAGGCGTTGTGGTGAATCAGTGTGAACAACGCGCTATCGGGCACATAGATGACCGTTGTCGGCGGCAGTACCCGCAGGGCCTCTCCCTCCAATGAGTGCAGTGTCTGCAGCGCTTCTCTGGTGCGCTCATTCAGCGCCAGTTCGTCCAACTGGTGCTCGCCGGAGAGGACCGGCTGAAGCCGTCTGATCAACAACTGGTAGAGTCGCCGTTGGTGGTCCTGGCCCGACGGGTATTCCAGAGCGGTCTCTACCTGGAGGTTGTTCTGGTAAACGTCCAGGTATTCTTTGAGGTCTTCTTCGGCGTCCCGATACCAGTGGGCAATGGTCGGCTCCTGGACTGGCTCGGGCAGGAAGTTGATGAAGTTCATCTCGCCTTCCATGCGCAGGAAGTCCATATACAGCCGGCTCAGCAGTTGGTGGGAGGTGTTGCCGTAGACATCAAAGCCCGCCACCAGCAGGTAGTGAATCCGCTCCAACAGGGGATAGTCGATCACCCAGCTGGTTTTCGGCTCGGGCCCGATAAAACCGCGGTGCACGCTGGCACTGTCGGTGTGTCGGAAAATGGTCAGAGCGGCGTTGGTGTTTTGGCCCTCGCCATCCCAGATCATTTCCATGCTGAGCGGTTCACGTTCGCCAAACTTGTCGGACAGGTGGGTGGCTTTGGCGGCCAGGTAATCTTTCTGCAACTGTGAGTAGCGCCGCCAATTGGTCATTGGCAGCAGGGTGTTGCCGACTCCGGCAGGCAGTTTCAGGTGCTCGCTGTTGTTGGCTAGAAACTCTCCATCCCATTTATCGGCGGTAAACGCCGGGTCTACAAAGCTGACCCAGAAGTGATCCTGAATCACATTGAGGGCCACCTGGCCTCGACACACCGGGCCCTTGATGAAATTCATGATGGTGAACTCGGCTTCATCCAGCAAAAACTGGTAGCGGGCCTTTACTGGCAGATCCACAAAGGTCGCAAAGGGATTGGCCGCCTGTTCGGACTGGTAACCCGGCAGTTCGGTGACCGCGTAATCCGCGTCCAGAAACCATTCTCGCCAGTGGGCCATGCGCTCGGGCGTCAGGGCGTAGGGCAGGTGGTTTTTCACCACAATGCTGCTCGGGTCCCGCCAGAGACGGTAGTACACCCGGTCCACCCCCGGGTCATCGAAGGGGCGGCGGGTGCTGATGCGCTCGATGGGCTCGCCGGGGGGCGTGCCGGAGCGGACCAATTTGAAAAACACGGTGGGGTTTGCCTCAAAATGCAGATTGGCCAGAAAGAGGTGCTCGTACAGGTAGCGGTTGGTCAACCGGGCTTTGAGGGAGTCGGCGTTAAAAAAATGCTCCCACTGCTGAACGGTCTGTTGCAACTCGGGGCCAATGGGTTTGGGGGCCCCGGCGGGGGCGCCATCTTCCAGCCAGTGGATCAGGCGGTTGTGCTCGCGCTCGGACAGCCCCGGTAGCCCGTAGGGCATGCCCCACAGTGGGTAGTCCTCGGCATAGCTGTCGAAGGTCTCGGCCTTGGGGCAGTGCCAGTCTCGGTTAAGGGAAAAATCGAAACTGTCGGGCAGCACGGCCTGGGTGGGCAAGGGGTGCTGCCGTTTGAGCTGGAGCATGCGCGCGAGCACGCTACCCTGGAGATTGGCTTGGGCACTGTCGGCGCGCTCGTTGATGACCGGGAAGAAGCCTTTCTCTCGCCACTGCGCGGTGCTGTCCGCATCTTCAAACAGCCGGGTGAGCTCGGCACCGAGCAGGCGGGTACCGTCGTACACCTTGTCCTCGTGGGCACCCCGGAACAGACCTTCCCGGGCTTCCATTTTCAGCTGACAGGGCGCGTCGTAGCAGCCGTGACAGACGGTACAGCGGTGCTCGAGCAGCGGTTTGATATGTTCCTGGAACCGGTCGTCCTCCGACGCATTGCGCAGTGGCTCCCGGGGGGTGGGGGCGCCATAGCGTTGATTCCACAGTTGGTGGCCGATCGCGCTGCAGCCAATGACGATCAGTATGAGCGTCACCAGTGAGCCCCGGGTCAGCCAGTGTCCAGTTGCCATGGGAAGATCCTTGGTCGTGCATTATCCCGGGAGTATAACAGGCCGTGGTTTACATCATTCGGATAAGCACCGATACTGAGCGGCGGCCTACACCAGACCGGAGAGAAAGTGCCTGTGAGTGACCATCAGCCCGTCAAGCCCGAGGTTCTGTACCCCGATTACCCCCGCCTGAGCCGGGTTTACGAACAATTGAATGATGATGAGGATGCCCGGGTCTGTAAGGATATTCCCGAGGATGCCTGCCGACATCAACCGCGCAACTTTTTTGCCTACCTGGTCGCCAACACCTTCAGTAAAGTGGCGGATGAGCTCTCCAGTGCCCGACTGATCTTGCCCTGGCTGCTCGGCGCGGCCGGGGCCTCATCGGGGTTCGCCGGCTTTCTGGTGCCTATCCGCGAGGCGGGGGTGTTGATTCCGCAACTGATGGTCGCGGCCTTTATCCGGCGCTTGGCCCGGCGCAAAGTGGTTTGGCTGCTGGGTGCTTTTCTGTCCATGCTGGCGCTGGCGGCCATGGCCCTGGCCGCCGGGACGCTGCAGGGCTCTGAGGTAGGCTGGGCCGTCGTCGGCGCCCTGGTGGTGTACAGCCTGGCAAGAGGGCTCTGCTCGGTTGCCGCCAAAGATGTGCTCGGAAAAACCGTCTCGAAAACCCGGCGCGGTGCGCTGATGGGTTACTCGGCCAGCGTGGCCGGGGTGGCCACCTTGCTGGTGGGCCTGTATGCGGAATTTGGCACGGGTGCCGAGCCGGTCAACCTGACCCTGTTCCTCGGTGGCGCAGCGGCGTTATGGCTGCTGTCGCTACTGGCGTTCAGCCAGATTCAGGAAGCGCCGGGGGCCACCGAGGGCGGTGGGAACGCGGTCAGTGTGGCCCTGCGCAGTCTGGGTATCGTGGTGACCGATCGGGACTTTCGGCGCTTTGTGCTCGCCCGGGGGCTGTTGCTGAGTATCGCGCTGGTCCCGCCGTTTTTTGTGTTGCTCGCTCAGGAACACGCCGGCAGCAGCGCGGCGGGGCTGGGCCTGATGATCATTGCCAGTGGCCTGGCGGCCAGCCTGAGCTCGCCGGTGTGGGGCCGACTGAGTGACCGCTCCAGCCGTTGGACCATGGCGCTGGCGGCCTTTGGGGGTGCGATACTCTGTGCCGTGACGGCGCTGCTGGCGTGGCTGGAGCTGACGCTGCTCGCCTCGCCCTGGGTGCATGCTCTGCTGTTCTTTGGTATCAGTATCTGTCACGGCGGGGCGCGCCTGGCCCGCAAGGTCTATCTTGTCGATATGGCCACCGCGCAGACCCGCGCGCAATATGTGGCGGTCAGCAACACGCTGATCGGGCTGGCATTGCTCGCCCTGGGTAGCGTGGGGCTGCTGACCGCGTGGATCGGTGTCGCGGGTGTGATTGCATTGCTGGGCGGGATATCCCTGATCGCCGCCCTGTATGGACTCAATTTGAAAGAGATCAGCGGCTGAACCGCTGATCCCCTGTTGTAGAGGCAGTTAACAGTATGGCGAAGAAAGAGGAAAACAAACTGCAGCAGCCCGGTGCTCACCTGACCGTGCGCAATGCCACCCTGGCGGATGTGCCCGCCATTGTGGCGCTCGCTGACCGTGTGTACGGTCCGCTCAAAATGGAGACCTACCCGCGCGCGGCGATCGTCGGGCAGATCAATAACTTCCGCCAGGGGCAGATCGTGGTCATGGTGGGGGATGCCCTGGTGGGTTACTGTGCGACCTTCCGCATCTCCGGTGATGTGGCACTGAAGACGCACACCTGGAATGAAATTACCGGCAACGGTTTTGCATCCCGTCACGACATCCATGGCGACTGGTTGTACGGTATGGAAGTCTGTATCGATAACGCCTATCGCGGCTATCGCATCGGCCAGCGTCTGTACAACGAGCGGAAAAAGTTGTGTCAGTCCCTGGGTCTGAAAGGCGTGGTGTTTGCCGGGAGAATGCCCAACCTGCACAAGCGCCTGAAAAAAGTCGGCTCGGTAGAAAACTATATCGATCAGGTGGTGCACAAGCAGATCAAGGACCCGGTCCTGTCGTTCCAGCTGCGCAATGGCTTTGAGGTGATTGGCGTTATCCCCAATTACCTCGACGATGATACCGAATCGCTGAACTACGCCGCCCACCTGGTCTGGTACAACCCGAAAGTACCGCAGGAAGATGAGAAACCGGTGAAAAAATACGGCGTACGGATGCCCGACGTCGTGCGCATCGCCACTGTGCAATATATGCAGCGGCGGGTCACGTCGTTCGCTGAGTTTCTGAAGTACATCGAATACTTTGTCGACGTCGTGGCGGATTACAAAAGTGACTTTGTGGTCTTTCCGGAACTGTTGACACTGCAGCTGTTGTCGATTGAGGACCAGGAGCTTTCGCCTTTCGAGTCGATTGAGGCGCTGACCAAGTACACGCCTCGTCTTAAAGATGCGTTCCGGGATATGGCGCTCAGCTACAACGTCAATATCATCGCCGGCTCGCACCCCACTCGGGTAGAGAACGGCCGTATTGAAAATATTTCCTATATTTTTCTGCGCGACGGCCGGATCTTCGAGCAGCCCAAAATCCACCCCACGCCGAACGAGCGCTATTGGTGGGACATTGAAGGTGGTAGCAGCCTGACCGCCATCGATACCGACTGCGGCCCGATTGGTGTATTGATCTGCTACGACTCGGAGTTCCCGGAATTGGGGCGTCACCTGGCGGATCAGGGGGTTCAGATTCTGTTTGTACCTTTCTGCACCGATGAGCGGCAAAGCTATCTGCGCGTGCGCTACTGTTGTCAGGCCCGTGCGGTGGAAAACCAGATGTACGTGGTCATGTCCGGTAATGTGGGTAACCTGCCCAACGTCTCCAATATGGACATTCAATACGCGCAGAGCTGCATTCTGACGCCCTGTGACTTTCCCTTCGCGCGGGATGGCATTGCGGCAGATACAACGCCCAATGTCGAAACCGTGGCGTTTGCCGACTTGCGTCCCGAGTCATTGATCATGGCCCGCAACAGCGGCACTGTGCAGAATCTGAAAGATCGTCGGCACGACCTGTACCGGATGCAGTGGCGAGGGGATAAAAAGCAATAGTTGTTTCAGAACCCCAGGGATGGGGCCCTTGATGACAGACCAACAATAATCTGATTGAGGAGCACGTTGATATGAAGCATCGAGAGTCTCGCACCGTGGGTGCCATTTGCCTGGGGCTGGCAATTCTGTTTCTGGTGTTGGGCGATTATCTGTTGAGTGTGCCTTTGGCTGTATACGGCACCCTCTGCTTTGTTTTTCCGGAGAAACTGTTTGCGACCCGGGAACAACTCGACGCGGTACGCAAACGCCGCAAGGACAAAAGCGGTAAGCGGCCCATCACGCTCCCTTGGTATCAGTCCCCGGTGATCGTGGGAATTGTCATCGCTTCGGTGATTTTTGGTTACTATGCATTAGCGTGACGGTGCTGAAAAAAGTGAGCGCGCCATTGCGACTACAGCGCGCTCATTCTTCAATGTCCCGGTATCATTGAGGTTATAGCGGCGGTTTTCGCCCGACAACGGCGAACACGATCGCCAGCACCACGCCGACCACAAAAAGAATCCAGGCAATGTTGGTTGCGGCGCCAGCAATGCCGCTCAATCCCAGTACCCCGGCAACAATGGCAATAATCAGAAATAAAAATGCCCAGCTGAACATAAGCAATCTCCTTTGACGATGCAGGTTTTGTGAGTATAGGCAAAAACGCGGCCTTCACAATATTGGACGTAAGGAGGTAGGAAAGTTGCATTCGAGGGCGAAAGTTGTGAGTGAAGTCTCATTTGGCGCCTTGTTCCGGCGGCGACTGTTGAATTCCGCAATCTTGGCCTAAGATAAACAGTACCGTAGGGTTTTGGCAGAAAATGGCTTGTTATTGCTGCATTTCGCGCCAAAACAGCAAGCATACGGCACCCATGGGGCAGCAATAAGCCCTTTTTTATCGAATGAAGGAGTCAACACCATGAATGAAGAAAACCTTCTGACCAAGCGCGTCCGCTCACTGGCCCTGGCAATGTTTCTGGTTCTCTCCGGCGGTGCTTTCCTGACCGGCTGTGATCAAGGGCCTGCAGAAGAAGCGGGCGAGAATATTGATGACGCGGTGGATGATGCCGGTGATGCAATGGAAGATGCGGCAGATGACGCCGAAGATGCCGTTGAATAAGTAATCATTGTAGTAGTAAGCGCCCTGGGGTCACTATGGTGGCTCAAGGGCGCGCTCTTCCCCCCCTCTCCATACCATCCTCCTTGTCCTCCAGGTGTCACTCAGTCAGGCCTTGTTCTGGTGCCTCCTTGCGCAGAATTGCACCGTATTGGTGCGGAAGGCGGTGTTCCTGTCCTGCGGAAACGGCGCAAAAGCGCTATTTTGGCGCCTTTTAAGGTTGGCATTCATATTGCTCACTCTTTAGTACACAGAGGATTCGATGGGACCACCCCGTTGAAGCAACTCAGTAAAGACAATTTGACCAAGGCGCTGCGGCGGATGATGCAGTGCTGAATAGGCCGCTAGGGTTCCGGCGTGATGACTTGAACAGGTTCAGGTTCGCGTGTCTGGTCCGAGAGCAGCCGACCTTACACGGGAATTTTCAGTGCAAGGTTACACGGCGGGACAAAAGCCCGGGAGGTTCGCGATGGCGCTGTCGCCATTGAATCCTCGTTCATGAAACCGTGTAACCGCTGGAGGTTCACCATGTCAGGCACCACACCGTACTACTCTCCCTCTCCGACCCACTGTTGTGGCAAGGTAAAAACCCCCGGGTTTTTCCTTGTCACCTTTTTTTGTCGCCTCGCCCGAACCCTTCCCGCTGCTGGCAGCCGGTAATTGAATACCGGTCCAGAGCCAATTCATCCACGCTGAGGTAAGCATGAAGCGACTGATCAACCAACAACCCAATCGCGTTGCCCGCTGGCTGTTGGGACTGCTGCCATTTCTGCTGTTGTTGGCCCTCTATGTGGGGGCGTCCAACGCGCGTCTGGCGGAAAATCCCAACGACAAGTTGTTACCTTCTTTTGACAGCTTTGGCGCGGCAATCGAAAGACTGGCGTTCGAACCCAGCGCCCGAACGGGCGAGTACCTGTTCTGGCAAGACACCCAAAGCAGTCTCCAACGCCTGGCTATTGGCGTGACCATCAGCGCCGTGTTCGCTCTGGTGTTCGGGGTGCTCAGCGGTGCCATTCCCTATGTAAGCGCCAACCTGTCGCCTTTGATGACGGCCGTCTCTCTGGTGCCCCCCATGGCCATATTGCCCATTCTTTTTATTGTGTTTGGCCTGGGTGAGTTGTCCAAAGTCATGTTGATCATCATTGGCACGGCGCCGTTTTTGTGTCGCGATATGCAGCAGCGAGTGCAGGAAATTCCCGCCGAGCAGATCATCAAAGCGCAAACCCTGGGCGCCAGCAGTTGGCAGATCATCCAGCGGGTGATTCTGCCTCAGATACTGCCCCGCCTGCTCGCCAGCGTGCGCCTGTCTCTGGGATCGGCCTGGTTGTTTCTGATTGCCGCCGAAGCGATTGCCTCCACCGATGGACTTGGTTACCGCATTTTCCTGGTACGTCGTTACCTGTCCATGGATGTCATCCTGCCCTATGTGGTCTGGATCACAATTCTTGCCTTTGTTATCGACCTGTTGTTGCGGTTGCTTTCGCGCCGTTGCTTCCCCTGGTTCCACGCACAAACTGGCAGCGGCCACTGAGGTGTTATGAGTTACATCAAAATTGACAAGCTGTGGAAGCGCTATGGTGACACCGTGGTGCTGGAAAATCTGAACAAAACCGTGGAGCGCGGTGAGTTCATTACCATTGTCGGCGCATCGGGCTGTGGCAAGACCACCTTTCTGAAATTGTTGCTGGGCACCGAGTCTCCCTCTCAGGGAGGGATCGAACTCGATGGCAAACCGCTGGTGGCGGAGCCCGGTGACGATCGCGGTATCGTGTTTCAGCGCTATTCGGTATTCCCGCATATGACGGCGCTGGAAAACGTGATGCTCTCCATGGAGTTTGAGCGCAGCCCGCTGATGGCGCGTCTGTTTGGTCGGGCCAGCAGGCAGGCCCGGCAGACCGCGGAGGACATGCTGGAGGCGGTGGGGCTGAGTCACGCCCTGCACAAATACCCCCATGAATTGTCCGGCGGTATGCAACAGCGACTCGCCATCGCCCAGTCGCTGATCAAACAGCCACGCATCCTGCTATTGGATGAACCGTTCGGCGCACTGGACCCCGGCATCCGGAAGGACATGCATGAACTGGTGATCAAACTCTGGCGCGAACTGAACCTGACCGTATTCATGATCACTCACGACATTCAGGAAGGCTTCTATCTCGGCACCCGGCTCTGGGTGTTCGACAAAGACCGGATTGATCCGCACGAACCCGAAGCTTACGGCGCGCGGATAACCTATGACCTGCCGGTGGGTGAGACGGACGAAGCATTGCTGAAAACCATTGACGACAACCTGAATCAAACCGAACAGAAAAAGGAGACGCTTCACCATGGCCAATGAAGCTCTGTACGAGTACACCCTGCCACCGGCCAGCCACTGGTCCCTGCGCTTGCGGCGCGGCACCGCGCTGGAACTGACCGACCTCGAGGGCGGCGCCAACGTCGGTATGTTGTTTTACAACCCGGAAAATCTGCTCGAACGCTATAACGCGCCGGATACCCTCAAGTGTCAACACACTTTCAAACTCACCCGCGGCCACTGCCTTTATTCAGACATGGGCCGGATTTTCGCCTCCATCGTGGAAGACAGCCTGGGCTGGCATGAAACCGTCTGCGGCACCAGTAACGCGCAACAAGTGGCCGAGCAGTGGGGCAAGCGCGATTATCAGAACGACCAGAACCAGTGGCACCAGGACGGCACCAGCAGCTTTCTGGTGGAGCTGGAAAAATACGGACTGGGCCCGAAAGACCTGGCCGCCAACCTAAACTGGTTCAGCAAAGTCGCCCCGGATGCCGAAGGCAACCTGGCACTGACAGAAAACCACTCGAGCGCGGGCAGCCGCGTCCTGCTGCGGTTTGAAATGGACACGCTGGTAGTAATGCACTCCTGCCCACACCCCATGAACCGGGCGCTCGATTACCCACGCAAGCCCGTGGGCATACGCCTGCTTCAGGCCGACCCGGTCACCGAGGACGACTACTGCAAAAACTTCCGCCCGGAAAACCGCCGCGGCTTTGAAAACAACCGTCTCTATTACCTGGGCGCATGAGTCAGGGCAGAGGAGAACACCCATGATCAAAGAAAGCACACTCAAACCCGAAGACGCCAGCGTCCGCGACACCGTCGGCGCGGGCGACTACTACCTGAAAGTGATCAAAGCCGGCCAGACCCTGCGCATCCTCGACCTCGAAGGAAACCAGGCCGCCGACACACTGTTCTACAGCGCCGATGATCCCACCGAGCGCTACAGCGCCATGGACACCATCCGCGAACAGGGCAACGCCTACCTGAGCGCCGGCACCCGCCTGCGTTCCAACTACAACCGCGTCATGCTCGACATCGTCGCCGACACCTGCGGCCGCCACGACACCCTGGGCGGCGCCTGCGCCACCGAAAGCAACACCGTGCGCTACGACCTCGACAAACGCCACATGCACGCCTGCCGCGACAGCTGGATGCTCGCCATCGCCGAGCACGAAGAACTCGGCCTGAGCAAACGGGACATCACCCACAACATCAACTTCTTCATGAACGTGCCCATCACCCCGGACGGTGGATTGACGTTCGAAGATGGCATCTCGGCGCCCGGAAAATATGTGGAGCTGAAGGCCCAGATGGACACCATTGTGTTGATTTCCAATTGTCCGCAGTTGAATAACCCGTGTAATGGGTATGATCCGACGCCGATTGAGGTGTTGGTTTGGGATTAGGGGGGACGTTGGGTTACGGCGGATGCGCCTGCGGCTTATCCGCCCTACGCAAACTTCCGCTGGCACGGAGGTCTGGAGCGGGTACAACGATTCAAGACCGTGGAGCCGGGGACCGGCGATCCGAGCCTACAGGTGCCGTTCTTTGGCATCCATGCCACCGCGGCATTCGTGCATCCATGCACATCATGTATTTACGGCGTGTCTTGAATCGTTGTACCCGCTCCAGACCGGACTCAACTGAAAGCCTCCAGACCTGTATATAGCCTCATCGGGACGACCCGGTAGGGCAACGAATCCAGCGGGACGACCCGCACCGACATCGAGAGACCATGCGATGTTCAACAAAGTCCTGATCGCCAATCGCGGCGCCATCGCCGTGCGCATCATCCGCACCCTCAAAGAACTCGGCATCGGCTCCGTCGCCGTCTACGCCGAAGCCGACGCCGACTCACTCCACGTCACCCTGGCAGACGACGCCTACTCGTTAGGCGAAGGCGCCGCCACCGAGACCTACCTCAACCAGGAAAAACTCTTCGCCGTCATCGAGCAGAGTGGCGCCCAGGCCGTACACCCCGGCTACGGCTTCCTGAGCGAAAACCCCGACTTCGTCCGCGCCTGCGAACAGCGCGGTGTCGCCTTCGTCGGGCCCACCCCCGAACAGATGAACGCCTTCGGCCTTAAACACACCGCCCGCGCCCTGGCCGAAGAAAACAAGGTTCCCCTGCTACCGGGCACCGGCCTGCTCAAAGACCTGGAAGAAGCCGTCACCTCGGCGGAGCACATCGGCTACCCGGTCATCCTGAAAAGTACCGCCGGCGGTGGCGGCATCGGAATGCAGACCTGCTACAGCGAAGCCGAGCTGCGCAAAGCCTTCGACAGCGTCAAACGCCTGAGCGCCAACAACTTCTCCAACGATGGTCTGTTTGTCGAAAAATACATTGAAACCGCCCGCCATATCGAAGTGCAGGTATTTGGCGACGGTCAAGGTAACGCCGTCGCCCTGGGCGAACGAGACTGCTCTTCCCAGCGCCGCAACCAGAAAGTGGTCGAAGAGTGCCCCGCGCCGAACATTCCCGACACCGTGCGCAAACAGCTGCACGACACCGCCGTGCGCCTGGCCGAAGCCGTGCACTACCGCAACGCGGGCACCGTGGAGTTCATTTACGACGCCGGTGAAAACACCTTCTACTTTCTGGAAGTGAACACTCGCCTGCAGGTAGAGCACGGCGTGACCGAGCAGGTCTATGACGTGGACCTGGTGGCCTGGATGCTGCGCCAGGCCGCCGGAGAGCTGGGGGATATCAAGCCACTGGGAGCCTCGCTGAAGCCCCGGGGGCATGCGCTGCAGGCGCGCCTCTACGCCGAAGACGCCAACAAAAATTTCCAGCCCAGCGCGGGCTTGCTGAGCGCCGTGGACTTTCCCCCGGCGGATGGCCAGGCGCTGCGGATCGATACCTGGGTGGAAGCCGGCCTGACGGTTTCGCCGTACTTCGACCCCATGCTCGCCAAGGTGATCGTCTGGCAGGACGATCGCGCCCGGGCCATCGATGCGCTGGACCAGGTATTGGCCCAAACCACCCTGGAGGGCATCGAAACCAATGGCGATTACGTGCGCCGTATTATCGCGACGCCCGAGTTCCACGCCGGTGAAGTGCACACCCGGTTTCTGAATGATCTGGCGTATCAGCCGCACACGATGGACGTACTGGCACCGGGCACCATGACCACTGTGCAGGATTTTCCAGGACGGGTCGGCTACTGGGATATCGGGGTGCCGCCCTCGGGTCCTTTCGACAATTATTCACTGCGCCTGGGTAACCGTCTGCTGGGTAACCCCGAAGGCACCGCCGGCCTGGAGATTACCCTCAACGGCCCGACTCTGAAGTTCAATACCGCCACGGATTTTGTTCTCGCAGGTGCGGCCTTGCACGCGACCCTGGACGATCAACCGGTTCTGTTTTGCCAGGTGGTGCGCGCCGAGCCGGGGCAGGTATTGACCATCGGAAAAGTCGTAGCCAGCGGCGCGCGCGCTTATCTGATGGTGGCCGGAGGCATTCAGTGTGCGGATTACCTGGGGTCGAAGTCCACCTTTACCCTCGGGCAGTTTGGCGGATTTGCCGGACGGGCGTTGCGCACCGGTGATGTATTGCATCTGGTGGAACAACCACTGTCGGAGCAGAGCTCCAGGGCACCGGAGGCCCTGCGCCCGGATATTGACGGCAACTGGCAGTTGCGGGTCATCTACGGGCCTCACGGCGCCCCGGATTTCTTTACCGAACAGGATATGCGCACCTTTTTCCAGCATCGCTGGGAAGTGCATTACAACTCCAGTCGCACGGGCATCCGCCTGATCGGTCCCAAACCCGAGTGGGCCCGCTCCGACGGCGGTGAAGCCGGGCTCCACCCGTCCAATATTCACGACAACGCCTACGCCATCGGCACGGTGGATTTTACCGGGGACATGCCGGTGATCCTGGGCCCCGATGGTCCGTCCCTGGGTGGCTTTGTCTGCCCGGTGACCGTGATCGCGGCCGACCTGTGGAAACTCGGTCAGCTGAAAGCGGGAGACAAATTGCAGTTCGTCCCGGTGAGTCTGGCCGATGCCAATCGCCTGGAGCGGGAACAACAGACCCAACTGGCGCAACTGGACTCGACCGAGAGTGAACCGGCGCAGCCTTTGGCCATCGGCGAGCTGATTGCCCGGACTCCGGTGCTCAAAACCCTCTCCGGTGACGAGACCGGCGTGCCGGTGGTCTATCGACCGTCCGGCGACAAATATCTGCTGGTGGAATACGGGCCTCTGCAGCTGGATATCCGTCTGCGCTTCCGGGCGCACGCATTGATGCTCTTTCTGCAGGAGCAGGGCGTTGACGGCATTATGGAAATGACTCCGGGCATCCGCTCTTTGCAGATCCACTATGAAAGCCAGCAGTTGTCGACAGACCGGCTGCTCGACCTGCTGGAAAAAGCCGAACACAAGTTACAGAACATCGACGAGCTGGAAGTGCCCTCGCGCATTGTTCATCTGCCCCTGAGCTGGGATGACCCGGCCTGTCGTCAGGCAGCGGAAAAGTACATGCAGTCGGTGCGCAAGGACGCCCCCTGGTGCCCGGACAACATTGAGTTTATCCGGCGCATCAACGGTCTGGACTCCATCGATGAAGTGAAGAAGATTCTGTTCGAGGCCAGCTATGTGGTCATGGGGCTGGGTGATGTCTATTTGGGCGCGCCCGTGGCCACACCCCTGGACCCACGGCACCGTTTGGTGACCACCAAGTACAACCCCGCGCGCACCTGGACCGCAGAAAACTCGGTGGGCATCGGCGGATCCTACCTGTGCGTTTACGGCATGGAAGGGCCGGGCGGTTATCAGTTCGTCGGCCGCACGCTGCAGATGTGGAACCGCTACCGAAAAACCCGGGAGTTCACCAACCCCTGGCTGCTGCGCTTCTTCGACCAGATTCGCTTCTATGAAGTCAGCCATGAAGAGCTGCAACAGATTCGCAGGGACTTCCCGAAGGGCCAATACCCGCTGCGCATTGAAGAAACCACTTTCAAGCTGAGCGACTACGAGGCATTCATCGAGCAGCACCAGTCGGAGATTGATGCCTTCGTCAAGAAGCGCAATGGTGCGTTCAACGAGGAGCTTCAGCGCTGGATCGATAACGGTCAGATGAATTTCGACACCAGTGGTCAGGAGGCGGCCGAAGAACAGGTGGACGCGTTGCCCGAGGGCGCCACGGCGGTGGAAAGTCATGTGGCCGGGAATATCTGGCAGTTCATGGTCAAACCCGGCGATAAGGTGAAGGCCGGAGATGTGGTGTGCATTCTCGAGTCGATGAAAATGGAGATTGAGGTGGTAGCGCCGGAGGCGGGGGTTGTGGATTCTCTCTCCCGCGCCGAAGGTCAATCAGTCAATGCGGGGGATCGGTTGTTGGTTCTCTCCTAAAAGGCAGAGCTGAATGGTCGGA
Source organism: Marinimicrobium sp. (assembly GCF_002695945.1). Lineage (NCBI taxonomy): Bacteria > Pseudomonadati > Pseudomonadota > Gammaproteobacteria > Cellvibrionales > Cellvibrionaceae > Marinimicrobium > Marinimicrobium sp. The sequence goes on from NZ_NZQP01000012.1 coordinate 103,955, forward strand.
GGGTGTTTTGGGCAAGCGCTTCGTACCGGAGTGCTCCGCCTGGGTATACCCAGCCTCCGCGGCAGCAGCGTATCGTTTCGGGAGCTAGCACCTATTGGCTGCGACAACTTGGGTAACGGCGGATGCGGTCTTCGACCTTATCCGCCCTACGGATAGCAGTGCAGGTTGCGTAGGGCGGATAAGCGCAGCGCATCCGCCGTTGTCTTACTCCTCCCTACGGTACCTTTGCCCAAGGTCGTTCTCCTGATGAGGTCAGGTGAGGGGAAGCCCTTCCAAGACCGTGGAGCGGGGGACCCGCGATTCGAGCCTACATGGACGCCCCACATGGATGTGGGAAGTGTCCCGAAGCGCCGGGAGCGCGAAGGGGACCGTATTTACGGCGTGTCTTGGAAGGGCTTCCCCTCACCTGACCGGGCGTGATGATACAGAGGCCCAATAACGAACCGAAAACCCTGAAACCACCCATGGTACAATTCGGGTTTTGAACCAACCATTACTCGGGTGCCATGGCCAAGAAAAAACCGGAAGTCAAACTGCGCAGTTGGGGCGTCTATACCCCGCTGGATCCCAACTCCAAGGAGCTGCCGCAGCTGATCAAAATGACGCGGGACATCCCCTGCGAGCTGGATATCGAATTCGGCTACATCGTCAATATCAAAAAAGCCAAAAACCGCAAGCTGCAGTATTGCATCTACCACCCGAATATTCCCGATGAAGACGGCAACCCCCTGCCACCCTTCGACGGTGAGGTGTATATCAAACAGAACGACTGGGATTTCTTTATCGGCGATACCATCTGGAAGCCGGTAGAGAACAAGCAGGGTCCCTGGCGCATTACCCTGGCCATTGACGGCCAACTGATCGCCGACGAGACCCTGACCCTCATGCTGCCTTAACGTTGACCAGGGGCGCTTACAGCGCCTCGCGCAAGCGGCGGATGGTCTGCACCCGATTGATGAACTCCTGCATGATCAGGTTGTAGAGTTCATCGCCGATAAATTCATCCTCCACCCCGGCATCGATACTCGGGTTGTCGTTCACCTCAATCACCACCACCCGCTTGCCGCTCTGCTTCAGATCCACGCCGTAGAGTCCCTTGCCGATCAGTCCCGCCGCCTTGATCGCGGTGTCGATGACTTTGCGCGGCACCTCATAGGTCGGCATGGTCTGATAGCCCCCGGAGGGATCTACGGTGTTGTTGTGATCGTAAATCTGCCAGTGACCGCCGGCCATGTAGTATTTACAGGCGTACAGCGGCTTGCCGTTCAGAACGCCAACGCGCCAGTCATAATCGGTGTACATGAACTCCTGGGCGAGCAGCAGGGCGGACTGTTTCAACAGCTCGGTAACGGCCCGGTCCAATCCTTCCCGGTCTTCCACCTTGACCATGCCCCGGGAGAATGACCCGTCCGGGATTTTGACGATCATGGGGAAGCCCAGCTCGGCGGCGACTTTATCGAGCGCGGCTTTGGAGCGGGTGGAAATCAGCCGGGTGGTGGGGGTATCCACCTTGCGGGCGTTGAACAGATCGGCCAGGTACACCTTGTTGGTACAACGGATGATGGACTGCGGATCGTCAATCACCGCGAGCCCCTCGGCCTCGGCCCGGCAGGCGAACTGAAAGGTGTGGTGGTCAATATTGGTGGTTTCCCGAATAAACAGCATGTCGTATTCGGGTAGCTTGCGGATGTCCTTGCGGCCGATGAAGTCGACATTGATGCCCAGCCGGTTACCCGCTTTCACAAATTTCTTCAGCGCTTTGTCGTCGCTGGGAGGCAGCTTCTCATCCGGGTTGACCAGAATGGCCATTTCGTAACGGCTGACCTTCTGGGCTTTGGGTTTGCGCCACAGTTGCGCACTGAAACGATCCAGGGCGTTGGCAAAGGCTTCCTGCTCCGGCTCGGTCAGGGTATGCACCGGCGCCACCTTGAGGCTGTTGATGCGCCAACCGCCGCGCCAGTTCAGTTCGACCTTGAGAATCGGGCAGGGCTGTTGCTCAAACAGTTCCCGGGCAAGCTTTTTCAGTTCCGGCACGCTGCTTTCTCCGAAGAACACCCAGAACTCGAAGGTACTCGTCTCGCGATTGGCCAGCTTGGTGAGAAANTTGTCGGCCTGGCTGTGGAGCTGCTCGGCAATCACTGAAAAACTGNTGTGATTGCGCAGATCGTTCAGGGTTTTCACCGACGGAATCACCGAGTGCCCCCGGGCTTCCGCCAGCAGCGAGCAGTANTANCCTTTGCTCAGGTAGCTGAATTTGCGACACAGGTTGATGACCCGGGTGCGATTGGTTTTCGCCGGCGGCAGCTGCAGGTAATCATCAAAGGTGATTACCTGCTCACTGGGGAAGTAGGGTGCCCAGTCCTGGGCGGACTCAACAACAATGAGCAGTCGTGACATTCAATCAGATTTCCACAGGGGTGTCGGGATGGTTGCCCCACTCGGACCAGGAGCCGTGATAGCCCTTGATGTCNAAGCCGAGCGACTTGCCGACCAGATAAGTAAAGCCCGAGCGATGATGGCTCTGGCAGTGGGTGACAATGCGTTTGTCTTTGGTCAGCCCCTGTTCGGCCAGAAAGGCTTCGGCGTCGGGGCGGATNCGCAGGCCGTTGCGATGGTCCATCAACTGAGTCCACTCCACATTCACGGCGCCGGGGATATGCCCCCCCTTTTGGGCGAGCACTTTTTCGCCCCGGTATTCAGACGGTCCCCGGGCATCCCAGACGACAAANTTNGGATCNTCCAGCGCCTCGAGGATATCCGGAATTTCCACCACAACGCTCGGGTCGAGACTGACGTGGGCNTCGGTAAAGGGCGGTTGCGGAATCTCCCGGCTCAGGGGCAGCTCATCGCTCTTCCAGGCCTGCAGCCCTCCATTGAGATAGGAGTAATNCTTGTGCCCGATGGCGTCCAGGGTCCAGATAAAGCGTCCGGCCCANCCGCCGCCTTCATCGTCGTAGACGACAAAGTGCGTATCGGGGGTCAGACCCAGGTAGGAAAACAGCCGATTGAGCTGCTCCACGCTGGCGATGCGCCCCGGGGCGGGCGGGATATTGCTCAACAGCATTTGCGGTGGAATGTGCAGGGCCCCTTCGACGTGACCGTGCTGATAGCTCGGTTCGCTGCACAGATCCACAATGCGCAGGTTTTCCGGCGGTTGTTTCAGCAGCTGAGCGAGGTCAGCGGGTTCGATGATCAGTGGCAGGTCGGCCATAGTGAAATTCCTTTGGTTACTGCATCGGGTTACTGCATGGTCTTCNGTTAGCATAACGCCGAATACGCGGGACTCAATAGTAAAATGCGGACTTTGNCGCATTCAGCCGCGTGGTGAGTTCAAACTGTCGAGAATCTGTTCACAACTACTCATTCGTTGAGGGCTGATCTCGCCGGATTCAAGGGCTTTCTNCAGGGCGCAGCCCGGCTCGCCCTGATGGGCGCAGTCGCGGAATTTNCAGTGCCCCAGATGAGGACGAAACTCGATGAAGTTCTCCAGTACNTGATCNCGACTCATNTGCCAGAGCCCGAACTCCCGCACCCCCGGGGAATCAATCAACTGGCCGCCCCCGGGAAAATGGAACAGCTCGGCATTGGTGGTGGTGTGACTGCCGGTCTGACGCTCGGAGAGTTCGCCCACACGCAGGTCGGCGTCCGGCAACAGGTAGTTGGTCAGTGAAGACTTGCCAACCCCGGACTGGCCGACAAATACGCTGGTGAAGTCCTTGAGGTAGTCGGCCAGCGCGTCCATACCCTCGCCGGTCNCGGCGGAGACNCGCACGACCCAATANCCCAGGCTGCGATAGAGGGANTCCATCCGTTNGATCTTGTCGNCAATACGGGCATCAATNGCATCGCACTTGTTGATCACCAGCGCCGGGGTGATATCGCTGGCTTCGGCGGCCACCAGNTAGCGATCCACNAGACTGAANTGGGGCTCGGGGTAGGGTGCAATCACGATCAGCGCCCGGTCTATATTGGCGGCGACGGTTTTCAGGTCACCGTAGGGNTCCGGGCGGCACAGCTCGGAGCGNCGCGGCATGACCGCTTCCACCACACCGTAGGGTGAACCGTCGCGCCAGACGACCTGGTCGCCCGTCACCAGAGAGCCCAGGTTGCTGCGAAAGTGGCAGCGTTTGCGCTCGCCGTTGGCCTCCACCAGCACCAGAGTACCGAAGTGAGTCACNACCAACCCTTCCTGTTCCGCCCCCAGGGCGTTTTCATCCAGATNCTCCANGGGGCCCGACTGTTTGCGTTGGGCACGGGCCTGGCGTTCTTCCTGGATCTTCTGGATGCGCCAGTTCTGGCGACGGGTCAGTTTGCGTTTACTCATGCAGGGCGTGTGTTCTCCGCGCGGTAATGAGGCGGCCGGTTGTTCCCGGCGGGCCTGCGGGTTAATCTTGGTGGCGATTACGGGCATTGTGCCCTATCTGTCTGGATAAAGTCTCGCGTCAAACACGCTCTAGGAACCGATTGTATGTCAAATGCTGCCACACCCAATGAAAACAACCTGATCTGGATCGATNTGGAGATGACCGGGCTGGACCCGGATTCGGATGTGATCATCGAAATTGCGACCATTGTGACCGATGCCCATCTGAATGTACTGGCCGAGGGGCCGGTGTACGCCATTCACCAGCCGGATTCGGCACTGGCGGCCATGGACGACTGGAACACCAGGCAGCACGGCCAGTCCGGCCTGACCCANCGGGTGAAAGACAGCAACATTTCTCTGGAAGAGGCCCAGGCCCAGACCATCGCCTTTCTGGAGCAATGGGTACCGGCGGGCAAGTCGCCCATGTGCGGTAATTCCATCTGCCAGGACCGGCGCTTTCTGGTGCGCGGTATGCCCAGGCTGGAGCGTTATTTTCACTACCGGAATCTGGATGTGTCGACGGTGAAGGAGCTGGCCCGGCGCTGGCGGCCGGAGGTGGCCGAGGGGGTCAAGAAGAGTGGGGCACATCTGGCCCTGGACGATATCAAGGACTCGATTGAGGANTTAAAGCATTACCGGGAGACGTTTTTTCGGATGGAGTGAGGGTTGAGTTGAGTNGNGGAATGAAGTNNGGTNACGGCGGNTGCGCGCTTCGCGCTTANCCGCCCTACGCGACTNNCTNAGNGGGTCGTGTAGGGCGGATAAGGCCAAAGGCCGCATCCGCCGTAACCCAAACGGGACTTAAACGTTATAGGTGGAAGACGCCGTATCCCCACCACGTCCGGTCCAGTTGGTGTGGAAGTGCTCACCCCGGGGCTTGTCGACCCGCTCGTAGGTGTGGGCACCGAAGTAGTCCCGCTGGGCCTGAAGCAGGTTTGCTGGCAGACGCTCACAGCGGTAGCCGTCGAAGTAGTTCAGGGCGGCGGTAATGGCCGGGGCCGGAATACCGCTGGTGATCGCGGTAGCGGCCACGCGGCGCCAGCCGTCCTGAGCGGCATCAATTTTACCGTTGAAGTAGTCATCCATCAGCAGGTTCTTCAGATCGCCATTCTTGTCGAAGGCGTGCTTGATGTTGTCCAGGAATCCGGAGCGGATGATGCAGCCACCGCGCCACATCAGGGCGATGCCACCGTAGTTCAGATGCCAGCCGAATTCCTTCGCCGCTTCGCGCATCAGGGCGTAACCCTGGGCGTAGGAAATCATCTTGGCCGCCAGCAGTGCCTGACGCAGGTCGTCCACAAAGGCTTTCTTGTCGCCCTCGAACTTCACTTTCGGACCATTCAGTACTTTGGACGCTTCCACGCGCTCGTCTTTCTGGGCGGACAGGCAACGGGCAAAGACCGCTTCACCGATCAGGGTCAGGGGAATACCCATGTCCAGGGCGATGATGCCGGTCCACTTGCCGGTGCCTTTCTGGCCGGCTTTGTCCAGAATCTTTTCAACCAGCGGCTCGCCGTCTTCTTTATAGGCGAGGATGTCGCGGGTAATTTCTACCAGGTAGCTGTTCAGCTCACCTTCGTTCCACTCGGCGAACACTTCGTGCATTTCATCGTGGGTCATGCCCACCAGGTCTTTCATTAACTGATAGGCTTCGCAGATCAGCTGCATGTCACCGTATTCGATGCCGTTGTGGACCATTTTCACAAAGTGGCCGGCGCCGGCTTCGCCAACCCAGTCGCAGCAGGGGCTGCCATCGTCCACTTTGGCGGCGATGTCCTGGAAGATGGGCTTGACGTGCTCCCAGGCCGCCGGAGAACCACCGGGCATGATGGACGGGCCGGTCAGGGCACCCTCTTCGCCACCGGAAACGCCGGTGCCGATAAACAGCAGGCCTTTGCTTTCCAGGTATTCGGTGCGACGGTTGGTGTCGGGGTAGTGCGTGTTGCCGCCGTCGATGATGATGTCGCCCTTGTCCAGGTGCGGGATCAACTGCTCGATAAAGTCGTCTACCGCCTGTCCGGCCTTGACCATCAACATGATTTTGCGCGGCTTGGCCAGGGACTGCACCAGCTCTTCAACCGAGGAGGCGCCGCGAATGGTTTTGCCTTTGGCGCGCCCATTGACGAACTTTTCCACCTTATCGGTGGAGCGGTTGTACGCGGTCACGGTATAGCCTTTGCTGGCCATGTTCAGAATCAGGTTCTCGCCCATCACGGCGAGGCCAACCAGGCCGATATCGGATTTCTCTTTCATAGAGTCTGCTACCTGTCTCTCGGGTTGATGTGGGTGATGGTCATTATTGGCGCCCGGACGTCGGTACGCGCTTTATCGTCAATGTTTTCAAAAAAGGGTGCGTATTATTCACGTTTATCACTCAAATTAACAGGGTGATCGGGCCAATAGCGCTAATAGTTATAATCTAAATCCCTGTTATAACGCTGTTTTTACCTATGATTCGCGCTTTCGGCGAATTTTCCGCTTGCGGCGGCGGTTGGGTCGAGCCTGCTGCTGAAGGGCCCAGTCAATATGCTCCTGGACCATCGGGCTGGCCAGGGGCCGCTTGGCTTCTAGCGCCGCGATGATGCCCGGATCGGAGGGCGCATTGCCCAGGCCTACCGCCAGGTTGCGCAGCCAGCCCTCGTAGCCTGTTCGGCGGATGGCCGAGCCCTCTGTGCGGGTCAGAAACTCCGCTTCGGTCCACTGAAACAGCGTCAACAGGTCCTGCCGGTCCAGATCGTGCCGGGGGGAGAAATCCCGTTCCCGGGTGTGCTGGGCATAGCGGTTCCAGGGGCACACCGCCTGACAGTCATCACAGCCGAACACCCGGTTGCCCATGGGCTCGCGAAATTCCTCGGGAATCGGTCCCTTCTGTTCAATNGTGAGGTACGAAATGCAGCGGCGGGCGTCCAGGGTGTAGGGCTCGGGGAAGGCGTCGGTGGGGCACACCTGCAGGCAGGCGCTGCAGGTGCCGCACTGGTTGGGTTGCTCGGATCGATCCACCGGCAGTGGCAGGTAGGTGAATAGTTCTCCGAGGAAAAACCAGCTGCCCGCCTCGCTGTTCAGGATCAGGGTGTGCTTTCCCGTCCAACCCAGCCCGGCTTTGTCCGCCAAGGGTTTCTCCATCACCGGGGCGCTGTCCACAAAGGGCCGCTGCTGGCCTTCTATCAGTTCCGGGGGAAGGGCGGCCTCGATTTTCTTGGCCAGGGTCGCCAGGCGTTTGCGAATCANTTTGTGGTAATCCCGACCCAGCGCGTAGCGGGAAATGTAGGCTTTGGTGGGNTCTTTCAGGANCTTGATCTGATCGGTATCGGCCGGNANNTAATCCATCCGCACCGANATNACCCGNATGGTGCCGGGGTGCAGNTCCGGTGGCCGGGAGCGTTTGTCGCCGTGGGCGGTAAACCANTNCATGGTNCCGTGGTNGCCGCGCTCGAGCCACTGNTTCAGTNGNGCCTCNCTNTCCTGCANNTGGGTATCGGTAATGCCCACNTGCTGAAAGCCCAGNTCCCGCCCCCACNGTTTGATGTCGTCGGCGAGTTGTTGAAAGTCCACGGAGTGCGGCATAGATCGTTACGGGATTCCGGTGAGTTCGCGTATAATTCTGCCAGATATCGCGACCAAATTGAGGATTCTATGAAATTGACGTCGGTCGACGCGCCAGAATTTCCCCGCACTNTGTACACCGNTGAACANACCCGGCANCTGGATAAGCGGGCCATTGCCAGTGGNATTCCGGGNNNTCAGTTGATGAANCGGGCCGGGCGAGCCGCNTTTGAGCAACTGCTGCAANNCTTNCCNNGTCCCNCCNCCATCACGGTNTACTGCGGNGNCGGAAACAATGCNGGNGANGGCTANGTCATCGCCGGCCTGGCCGCCCAGCNTCGCATNCCGGTTCGGGTGATCGCCGTGGGTGATCCGCAAAANCTCNCNGGNGANGCGGCCGAGGCNCGGGATTATGCNNTGCAGGAAGGCGTNGNCGTCNATGCCCTANCAGANCGCGGGCCCGAGGAGGGCGTTATTGTCGATGCGCTGNTGGGCACGGGTATCAGNGGTGANGTGCGNNCGNCCNATGCCGAGGCGATTGCGCAGATCAATCAATCCGCTTTGCCGGTACTGGCGGTNGATGTTCCCTCGGGGCTCAACGCGGANACCGGNNCGGAAATGGGNNCNGCGGTGCGCGCGGCCCTGACGGTGACCTTCATCGGCGCNAANCGAGGNCTGCTGACGGGGCGNGGGCNCGCTCTGTGNGGGGAGNTGGTGTTTGCCGGCCTGGGNGTNCCCGAGGCCGTNTACGCGGAGGTGCCCGGTGAGTGCCACCGGTTTGAGCTGGCCGAGGCGCTGGCTGCCCTGCCGGCCCGCGCTGTGGATGCCCACAAGGGCGATTTCGGCCACGTCATGATTATTGGCGGTGACACCGGCTATGGCGGCGCGGCCATNATGGCCGCCGAGGCGGCGGCTCGAACCGGTGCCGGTCTGGTCAGTCTGGCGACNCGNCCCGAACATGTGGCNCCNGCGNTGACCCGNNGTCCGGAAATCATGGTCTGCGGGGTGACTTCGGGGCAGGAACTGGAACCCTGGTTGGCGCGACCCACCGTGCTGGTGGTCGGCCCAGGCCTGGGGCAGTCGCCCTGGTCAGANCAGATGTTGCAGCAGGCTCTCCAATCCGGTCTGCCGCTCGTCCTTGATGCCGATGCCCTCAATCTGCTGGCGGCGCAGCGGCCCGCCGTGGCCGAGGCTCGGGATAACTGGGTTTTGACGCCGCACCCCGGCGAGGCGGCGCGCNTGTTGCAGAGCGTCACCAGCGAGGTGCAACGCGATCGCTTTGCGGCCGTCGCCGCCTTACAAAAGCGTTTCGGCGGCGCCGTCATCCTCAAGGGGTCAGGATCGNTGGTGGCGACACCCGAGGGCCCGCTCGAAGTGATCAGTGCCGGTAACCCCGGCATGGCCTCCGGCGGTATGGGGGATGTACTGAGCGGCATCCTGGGCGGCCTTCTGGCGCAGGGGTTGAGTGTGGATCGGGCGGCAGCATTGGGTGCGGGACTGCACGCGGAAGCGGCGGATCTGGCGGTAGGTGACTGGGGCGAGCGCAGCCTGCTGGCCACGGATCTGATCCCTGCACTATGCCAATTGTTGCAGGCGGAGCCGGGCCATGTCTGAGCCGATCCATCGTTCGGTTTACCTGGCCGATGAGAGCGCCACGCTGGATCTGGGTGCCTCCNTGGCAGAGGCGCTGCNTGAGTGGCCGAACGGGCTGGTGGTGTTTCTCGAGGGCAATCTNGGCGCGGGCAAAACCACGCTGTGCCGCGGGCTCCTGCGCGGACTGGGGCATTCAGGTGCGGTTAAGAGTCCCACCTATACCCTGGTGGAGCCCTATGAGTTGGGCGGGCGGACGCTGAATCACTTTGACCTCTATCGCCTCGGGGATCCCGAAGAGCTGGAATATATGGGGATCCGGGATTATTTTAAGGCCGGGGACGTGTGCGTCATCGAGTGGCCAGAGCGGGGCGCCGGGGTTTTGCCGGAACCGGATCTGCGGGTTACAGTGACGGTCGATGGAAGCGGCCGGCGCGCGCGCTTGCAGGGTGGAACATCGCTCGGTGAGCAGTGGCTGAAGCACTGGGCCGACTTTTCGGGTCTCGAAATGCCCGGAGCGGGAACCTAGCGCCAGCGGGGTGATCAATGACCCCATTAATCGATAGTGTGAGGGACGGACCGTCCGTTATGGAATCTACAATCGTGTCGGGAAAAGCGCTTTGAAAACAGCCTGGAGACAACAANCGACTCGGTGGGCCCTGGTGGTGCTCCTGATGGGTAGTGGGTCNTTTCCGNTCAGCGCTGCGGATGTGGATAGTGTCCGTCTGTGGCGCGCACCGGACCACACGCGGTNGGTGTTCGATCTCAGCGGCCCGGTGGACCACAANCTGTTCTCCCTGAGTTCGCCCAGCCGGGTGGTCGTCGACGTTGCCGATACCCGGCTCAAGGCCAGCCTGGATGATCTCGCGCTGGACGATACCCCGATCCGGCGGGTACGCAGTGCGCATCGCAGCGATGGCACTCTGCGGGTGGTGTTCGACCTGAAAGAATCCGTGCGCCCCAAGAGTTTCCTGCTCAAGCGCCACGCCGGCACCAATGACCGGCTGGTAATCGATCTGCACGATCAGGGAAAAAGTCGGGCGGAAGCGCTCGCGGATAAAACCCCTGCCACAACCAGCGGCGATCGGAACGTGGTGATTGCCGTGGATGCCGGCCACGGGGGCGAGGATCCGGGGGCAATTGGCCCCGGCAAACTGTACGAGAAAAACGTGGTGTTTGATATCGCCAAGCGGCTGGTCCGGGAGCTCAATGGGATTCCCGGCTATGAGGCCAAACTGGTGCGCACCGGCGACTATTATGTGCCCTTGCGGGAGCGACGCAATATCGCCCGTAAGATGCAGGCGGACCTGTTTGTATCGATTCACGCCGATGCCTTTACCCACCCGTCGGCCAATGGCAGCTCGGTGTTCGCCCTGTCGCGCAGCGGCGCCACCAGTGAGACCGCCCGGTTTCTGGCCGAACGCGAAAACGAGGCCGACCTGATTGGCGGGGTGGGCAGTGTCAGCCTGGAAGACAAAGACGAAGTGCTGGCCGGTGTACTGGTGGACCTGTCCATGACCGCGACGCTCAACTCGAGTCTGACGGTAGGTAAGGAGGTGCTTGAGTCTATGGGCGGCATCTCCCGGTTGCACAAACCCCGGGTCGAGCAGGCCGGCTTCGCCGTGCTCAAATCGCCCGATGTGCCGTCCATTCTGGTGGAGACCGGTTTTATCTCCAATCCCGGTGAGGCGCGCAAACTGGCCACGGCCCAGTATCGCCAGCAGATGGCGGACCGTATCGGGCAGGGGGTACGCCGTTACTTCGAACGCCAGCCACCGGCCGGCACCTATCTGGCCAGCCGCCGTCAGGGCGGTGGAGATGCGCGGGAGTACACCATCAGTCGCGGAGACACCCTGAGCGCCATTGCCCGCCAGCACAACGTCAGTGTGGATGCCATCCGGCGGGAAAACGGCCTCAACGGTCACGTGATCCAGGTCGGACAGGTACTGAAAATTCCATCGAGCTGAGGCTCGCGGCTGGCCTACGCCAGCCTTTAACCCTATTGAGAATGCATGTCTAGAATTCAATTGCTCAACCCGCGCCTCGCCAACCAGATCGCCGCCGGCGAGGTGGTGGAGCGCCCGTCATCGGTGATCAAGGAGCTGCTGGAAAATAGTCTGGACGCGGGCGCGACCCGCGTTGAAGTGGACGTTGAGGACGGTGGCGTCAAGTTGATGCGAGTGCGCGACAACGGCGGTGGTATCGACAAATCCGATCTGCCCCTGGCCCTGAGTCGCCACGCCACCAGCAAGATTCGCGAGCTGGATGACCTTGAGGCGGTGGCCACCCTGGGGTTCCGCGGTGAGGCCCTGGCCAGTATCAGTTCCGTGGCGCGCCTGACCCTGACCAGTAATACCAGCGACGAGAGCGCCGGTTGGCAGGTCACCGCCGAAGGGCGGGATATGCAGGCCGAGCTGGCGCCGGCTGCCCACCCCAAAGGCACCACGGTGGAAGTGCGGGATCTGTTTTTCAATACCCCGGCCCGGCGCAAATTCCTGCGCACGGAAAAGACCGAATACAACCATCTGGACGATGTCATCAAGCGCCAGGCCCTGTCCCGGTTCGATGTCGCCTTCACCTTGCGCAACAATAACCGTGCGGTTTACAGCTGGCGTGAAGCCGGCACCCAGATTGAGCGCGAGCGCCGGGTGGCTCAGGTGTGCGGCCCGGCGTTTATGGAGCAGGCGCTGCACATTGATATCGAGCGCTCCGGACTGCGCCTGTGGGGGTGGGTGGCGCAGCCGAGCTTCAATCGCAGCCAGGCGGACCTGCAGCATTTTTACGTCAACGGTCGGGCCATTCGTGACAAGCTGGTCGGGCATGCAGTCCGTCAGGCTTACCAGGACGTGCTCTATCACGGACGCCACCCGGCGTTTGTGCTGTACCTGGAAGTGGACCCGTCCACCGTGGATGTCAACGTCCACCCGACCAAGCACGAAGTGCGCTTCCGGGACAACCGCCGGGTGCACGACTTCATTTTCAGCAGCCTGCATCATGCCCTGGCTCAGGTCCGCCCGGGGGATCGTCTGGAGTCGGAGACCGATGCGCCCGAGCCAGCCCTGAGCGGAGCCGCCGCAGGCGAGTTTCGCCAGGCGCCCATGGGCCTGGCCGCCGCCAGTCACCCGGCCGGCGGGTATCAGCCCCCCGGTGCGCCCGCCCCGGGCGCGGTCGCGGAGCAGATGCGCCAGTACGGCAGCCTGCATCAGCCGTTTAATGGCGGTGCCGGCTACCAGGGCCAGTACGGTGGGGCAGCGGCTCCGTCGGCGCCTACACCGATGCCGGAGTCTGAGGATGGCGAGGTGCCGCCGCTGGGTTATGCCATTGCCCAGCTCAAGGGCATTTATATTCTGGCGGAGAACGCCCAGGGGCTGATCATCGTCGATATGCACGCGGCCCATGAACGCATCACGTACGAGCGGATGAAGTCCGCGTTTGGCCAAGGTGGCCTGCAGACCCAGCCGCTGCTGGTGCCGGAGAGCATTGCGGTGAGCCAGAAGGAGGCGGACTGTGCCGAGGAGCACGCCGATACCTTCACTCAGTTGGGCTTTGAGTTACAGCGCGCCGGCCCGGAGACGCTTCTGGTTCGCCAGGTGCCGGCACTGCTCAACCGCGCCCCGGTGGCGCAGTTGGTGCGGGATGTGCTCTCGGATCTGATCGAGTACGGCAGCAGTGAGCGGATTCAGCAGCGGATCAACGAGCTGCTCTCGACCATGGCCTGTCACGGTTCGGTGCGCGCCAACCGCCGCCTGACCGTTCCGGAGATGAATGCCCTGTTGCGGGATATGGAGGCCACCGAGCGCAGCGGCCAGTGCAACCACGGCCGCCCCACTTGGGCGCTGCAGTCCCTGGACGAACTCGACAAGCTCTTTATGCGTGGGCAGTAGAGCGCTTGGGTGGATTTAGTATTGTCCGGTCAGGGGTGGGGTATGGCATTCCGGGACACGCCGTGAACCCATCCCTGGGGGCTCGCATCGCGGGTCCCCCGCTCCACGGTCCCGGAATGCCATACCCCACCCCTGACCTCAGTGCCATGTCCAACTTAGGTGGCGTAGGGCGGATAAGGGCGCAGCCCGCATCCGCCGTTACCCAATCCCCGATTTTTATCCGTGGGTTGTAAGGGTATTTACGGCGGATGCGCGCGTTGCGCTTATCCGCCCTACGCGAACCACGATGCTGCTTCTGAGGGCCCGACATCGGGTAAACCATTCCCAAACCCTCACTTCATGGATGAAGTGAGGGAGCTCCATGGATAGATTTGTCGCGTTTTGGAAATACGCAGCCACCAAAGCACGCGGCGACCTAGGAGGTCCGGATTGGGGTAGACCCTTCCCGGACCGTGGAGCGGGGGACCCGCGATGCGAGCCCCCAGGGGCCGCTCTGTGGCATCCATGCCATCGCGGCATTAGTGCATCCATGCACGTCATGGGTTTACGGCGTGTCCGGGAAGGGTCTACCCCAATCCGGACCGGACTCTCTACGAAGTACTAAAACACGGCGCTATAAACCATGACCAACCGCCAAAAAGTCATCTTCCTGATGGGCCCCACCGCCTCCGGCAAAACCGCCCTGGCCATGGCCCTGCGCGAGCACCTGCCGGTGGAGCTGATCAGTGTCGACTCCACCCTGGTCTACCGGGGCATGGATATTGGCACCGCCAAACCCACCGCCGAGGAGCTCGCTCGGGCGCCGCACCGCTTGATTGATATCCGCGACCCGGCCGATCCCTACTCGGTGGCGGATTTTCGGGCCGACGCCGAGCGGGAAATCGCCGATATTCACGCCGCTGGCCGTATCCCGCTGCTGGTGGGCGGCACCATGCTCTATTTTAAAGCCCTGCTGGACGGCCTGGCGCCCATGCCCGAGGCGGATCCGGCGGTACGCGAAGCCATTGAGCGTGAGGCCGCCGAGCACGGCTGGCCCCATATTCACGCGCAATTGGCCGAGGTGGACCCCGAAATGGCGGCCGAGATTCACCCCAACCACTCCCAGCGCCTCAGTCGTGCCCTGGAAGTCTACCGGGTCAGCGGCAAAACCATGACCGAGCTGCGCCGCGAGCAGCAGGCCCAGGCGGGCCCGGCGTTTACCGAGCGCTTTGATGTCACCCAGTTGGCCATATCTCCCCGTGATCGCAAGGTGCTGCATCAGCGTATACAGACCCGGTTTGAGCAGATGTTGGAACAGGGACTGATCGATGAGGTCAAAACCCTGCGTGCCCGCGGCGATCTCCAGCCCAGCCTGCCGGCGATACGGGCGGTAGGCTACCGTCAAGTCTGGGAGTACCTGGACGCTGAGGAAGGGCCGGGGCCGACCATGAGCCGAAGCGAGCTCTGTGAGCGGGGGGTGGTGGCGACGCGCCAGCTGGCCAAGCGCCAGGTGACGTGGCTGCGGGGTTGGCCTTCACTCTCGTGGATTTACACGCAGGACGAGTCCGGTTCAGATCTCAACTTGCAAGAAATTGTTAAGAACACCTTGAATTCTATGGGTACTACGACCATATAATAGCGGTGTGAGAATCCTAGTCAGTTTTTCATGTTTTTCTGGCCGCCCCCTTTCCAGCTCCAGTGGGGAGGACTTAGGCGGATAAATTTCTATCTCGATAAGGAGAATAACCATGTCAAAAGGGCATAGTTTACAAGACCCTTACCTGAACGTACTGCGCAAAGAGCGTGTACCGGTATCCATTTACCTGGTAAACGGCATCAAGTTGCAGGGTCAGGTTGAATCGTTCGACCAGTTTGTTGTGCTGCTGAAGAACACTGTCAGCCAGATGGTCTACAAGCATGCCATTTCCACGGTTGTGCCCTCTCGCGCTGTGCGTGTTCCTCTGCTGAATCCGGCGGAAGGCGAAGGCGAGGAAGCACCGGCCGAGTAATCTGCCGCTGAGGTAACTACTTGTTTTTTGATCGTCCCGANTCCGGTGAACTGGCGGTGCTGGTTCACCTGGATCTCTCCCACGGCCAGGCGCCGGAAGACCCCCGAGAATTTGAAGAGCTGGTATTGTCTGCCGGTGGCGACCCGATCGCTCTGGTGGGTGGTCAGCGCGCGGCTCCCCATGCCAAATACTTTGTCGGCACCGGCAAGCTCGAAGAGCTGCAGGCGGTGGTGAAGGAAAATGGTGCGGAGCTGGTCATCTTCAACCACACACTCTCTCCCAGTCAGGAGCGTAACCTGGAGCAGGCACTCGAGTGCCGGGTTTTGGATCGTACCGGCCTGATTCTGGATATTTTTGCCCAGCGCGCCCGCACCTTTGAGGGCAAATTGCAGGTGGAGTTGGCGCAGCTGCGTCATATGGCCACGCGCCTGGTGCGCGGCTGGACCCACCTGGAGCGCCAGAAGGGCGGTATCGGCCTGCGGGGCCCGGGTGAAACCCAGCTCGAAACCGACCGTCGACTGCTGCGCGGGCGGATTACCGCCATCGAGAAGCGGCTGGCCAAGGTGCGCACCCAGCGTAATCAGGGGCGCCGTTCCCGCCAGCGAGCGGACATTCCCACGGTGTCCCTGGTGGGCTACACCAACGCCGGCAAATCCACGCTGTTCAACCAGATTACCGATGCCAAGGTGTTCGCGGAGAACCAGCTGTTCGCCACCCTGGATCCGACCATGCGTCGGCTCGAAGTGCCCGATGTCGGCGCGCTGATTCTGGCCGATACGGTGGGTTTCATCAGCCATTTGCCGCACAAGCTGGTGCAGGCCTTCCGGGCGACCCTAGAGGAGGCCAGCAATTCCAGCCTGCTGCTCCACGTGATCGATGCGGCGGCGGAGGAGCGGCTGCACAATATCGAGCAGGTCGAGGAGGTGCTGGCAGAAATCGGCGCGGCGGAACTGCCGGAATTGCGTGTCTACAACAAGATTGATCTGCTCGGTATGGAGCCCCGTATCGATCGTGATGACCACGGCAAGCCGATTGCCGTNTGGCTGTCTGCCCAGACCGGGCAGGGGGTCGAGTTGCTGATGGAAGCCATCTCCGATGCCCTGGGGCGGGAGATGGTCGCCGGACGGTTGCAGCTCAAGCCCGAGCAGGGGCGCCTGCGGGCCAAGCTCTATCAACAGCAGGCGGTGGCCGACGAACAGCACGGCGAGGACGGCTCGGTGTTACTGGAGATACGGCTGCCCAAAAGTGATCTGATGCGTTTGCTGAGCGCTGAAAACCTGCGCTATGACGAATTGCACTGGGCCGACGGAGACGATTCCGACCGAATTGCCTGTTAGAGCGGCGCCCGACTTTGCTAGAATCTCGCTCTTGCCGGAGCGATCTGCTTGACGGTACCCGAATATCCATTCCGCAGTGCCTGTCGCTGGGGAAAGACGTTAATCGACGGAGAGTCAATATGGCCTGGAATGAACCGGGAGGCGGGGGTAAGGACCCCTGGGGAGGCGGCAATAACAGTGGCCCGCCGGATTTGGATGAAGCCTGGAAGAAATTTCGCGATCGGCTGAATGGCCTGTTCGGCGGATCGGGCGGTGGCTCCGGTAGTGGCGGCGGCAATGCCGGCAGTGCCGCACCTCTGGTGGGTATTGTGCTGCTGGTTGCGGCCGCCATTTACTTCGTGCTCGGTTTCTATGTGGTCGATGCCAAAGAGCGCGCGGTGGTGCTGCAGTTCGGTGCATTCCAGGAAATCAAGGATGCCGGGCTGCGCTGGAATGCGCCGCTGATCACGACTGTCTTTGTGGAAAATGTGACCGAGGAGCGGCAGTACCCCTCCCGTGGGCTGATGTTGACCCAGGACGAAAGCATCGTCGAGCTGCCGATTACCGTGCAGTACAACGTCAATGACGTGAAGGCGTTTGTGCTGAACGTCCGCGATCCGGAAAACAGCTTGCGCCAGGCCGCGGACAGCGCGTTGCGCCATGTGGTGGGCTCAAGCGAGATCAATCAGGTGCTCTCCGGGGGGCGTCAGCTGATTGCGGATGAAGTGCAGCAACGCCTGCAGAATTATCTGGACAGCTACGGCGCGGGTATCGCCGTGCGTGAAGTGAACATCCAGGAGGCTCGCCCACCGGAAGAGGTGCGCGACGCTTTTGATGATGTGATCAAGGCCAAAGAGGACGAAGAGCGCCTCAAGAACGAAGCCCAGGCGTACGCCAACTCGGTGATCCCTCAGGCCCGCGGTCAGGCCCAGCGCATGATCGAGGAGGCGGAGGCCTACCGGGCTCGCGTCGTGGCCGAGGCGGAAGGTGAGTCCCGCCGCTTTGAGCTGCTGATGGCCGAATTCGACAAGGCCCCCGAGGTGACCCGGCGTCGCCTGTATATCGACGCGGTTGAGGAAGTGTTTTCCAAGGCCAGCAAAGTCATGGTCGATGTGGAAGATGGCAACAACATGATGTATCTGCCGCTGGACCGTCTGCAGAACCGTCAGAGCGATGGGGCGTCGGGCAACGCCGGCCAGACCGGCATGTCGGCCGACGCGCTGCGGGATGTCACTGAGCAGGTGACCCGCGAGCTCAATCGTCGCCCATCCAGCGCCACGCGAACCAACACTCGGGGGGATATTCGCTGATGTCCAATAAAGGTATCTTTACCCTGGTCCTACTGGGTGTCCTGGTTCTGGTTGGCGCCAATACGGTGTTCATTGTGAATGAATACGAGCGCGCCGTTGTGCTTCGTTTTGGTGCTCTGGTGAACGCGGATGTACAGCCCGGCGTACACATCAAGCTTCCCTTCGCGGATCGGGTCCGTAAATTCGATGGTCGGATATTGACCGCTGACGCCCGTCCCGAGAGTTTTTACACGGTGGAGAACAAGCGCTTGATCGTCGACTCCTATGCCAAGTGGCGGGTCAAGAACGTCGAGGCCTACTACAAGGCCACCGGTGGTCAGGAAGATGTGGCTGATGCCCGTCTCGCCTCCCGGGTGGCGGACGGTCTGCGTAACGAGGTCGGTCGGCGCACCCTGCATGAAGTGGTCTCGGGTGAGCGGGACAAGCTGATGGAAGATCTGACCGCTCAGATGAACGAAACCGCCATGGAGCTGCTGGGGGTTGAAGTGATTGATATCCGCGTAAAGCGGATCGATCTGCCTGACGATGTCAGTGAGTCGGTTTTTGACCGGATGGCCGCTGACCGCGAGAAGGAGGCCCGCGAGTACCGTGCCACCGGTCGCGAGCAGGCGGAAGTGATTCGGGCGGATGCCGATCGCCAGCGCGCGGTGCTCGAGGCCAACGCCTATCGCGATGCTGAACTTCTGCGTGGTGATGGCGATGCCAGGGCGGCGGCCATTTACGCCGCGGCGTTCAACCAGAACCCGGATTTCTATGCCTTTGTGCGCAGCCTGAATGCCTACAGGAATGCCTTCAACGGCAGTGATGACCTTCTGGTGGTGGACCCGTCGAGCGAGTTCTTCCAGTACCTGAAGAATGCCGAAGGCCAAAAATAGCCGGGCAATGGGCACCATTTGCCCGCAAAAAGTGCTAAAATCCTGCCGCCGGGCGCGTGAAGCGCCCGGTTTTTTGTGTCCGGTTTGGGAGTGGCCGCCATGTGGGAAGACCTCGCGCGCGCCTTCTGCCTGATGCTGGTGATCGAGGGCATACTTCCGTTTCTGTACCCCCAGCGCTGGCGCCAGGCCGTGGCAACGCTGGCCAGGGTAGATGATCGCCGACTGCGCACCATGGGTCTGGTAAGCATGCTTATCGGGGCCGGCCTGCTGCTGTGGCTTCGTTAGACGTTGTCTCCCGGCCGGGACCATTGCGTACGCTGAATCCAACAACTGTTCGAGTCTGTTATGACCTATGCTGACCGCTGGCTGTTGCCCGACGGTGTTGAGGAAATTCTGCCTGCCGAGGCCGAGGCCATTGAGCAACTGCGCCGTCGCCTGGTAGACCTCTACCGCACCTGGGGTTACGACCTGGTGATTCCGCCGTTGCTGGAGTACACCGACTCCTTGCTGACCGGCCTGGGCCGCGATGTGGATCTGCTCACCTTCAAAGTGACCGATCAGCTCTCGGGCCGCACCCTGGGTATCCGCGCCGATATTACGCCGCAGACCGCCCGCATGGATGCCCACAGTTTTACGCTGCCCGGCGCCAATCGCCTCTGCTACGCCGGCCATGTGGTTCACGCCAAACCCAAGAACCCCCTCGCCACCCGTACCCCCATTCAGGCCGGGGTCGAATTCTTTGGTGAGCCGGGCACTCGGGCCGATATCGAAGTGGTGTCGCTGCTGCTCGAATCCCTCACCCTGGCGGGGCTTCCGCGCCAGCACATCGACCTGGGGCATGTCGGTATTTATCGGGCCCTGGCCGATGCCGCCGATCTGAGCCAGGCACAGGAAGATATCTTTTTCGACCTGCTGCAGCGCAAGGCCGTCACCGAAATTCGCGCCTGGGTAGCGGACAACCTGAATGGTTCGCCCCTGGCCGAGGTGTTCCTTGCGCTGCCGGGGCTGGCCGGCGATCGGTCCGTGCTGGATCGGGCTCGGAACTGTTTTGCCCAGTGCCCGCCCGCCGTGCTGGCGGCCGTGGATCAACTGGAGCAGGTCGCCAACGTGGTGGCTGAGCGCTACCCGGCGGCGGAACTTTACTTCGACCTCGGCGAAGTCCGCGGTTACCACTACCTGACCGGCCTGGTGTTCGCGGCCTTTGCGCCCGGTTATGGCAACCCGATCGCCAGTGGCGGCCGGTACGATCATATTGGTGAAGTCTTCGGCCGGGCTCGGCCCGCGACCGGGTTTGCGGTGGATATTTCCGCGATCAGTAAATTGGGGTTGATCGAGCGCCAGGTCCCCAGGGGAGTCTGGGCCACCGATCAGGCCACGCCCGAGCAGTGGCAGGCCGTACAGGCGTTGCGGGCAAAAGGGGAACGGGTGGTCTTCGGCGCCGAGCCAACACCGCCCGAGGAAGCGGGCTGTGACCGCCAACTGGTCCTGAAGGACGGACACTACCAGGTTATTCCTCTGGCCTGATCGGCCGGGGAGCACATTCAATGTTACAAAATGAGTTGCACAAACATGGGTAAGAACGTCGTGATTTTGGGCACCCAGTGGGGTGACGAAGGCAAGGGTAAGATCGTCGACCTGCTGACCGATCAGGTATCGCTGGTGGCCCGCTTCCAGGGCGGCCACAATGCCGGCCATACACTGGTGATCGACGGTGAGAAGACCGTTCTTCACCTGATCCCCTCCGGCATTTTGCGTGAAGATGTCACCTGCCTGATCGGCAACGGCGTGGTGCTGTCTCCCGAGGCCCTGTTCAAGGAAATTGCCGAGCTGGAAGCCAAGAACGTTCCCGTGCGCAAGCGCCTGCGCCTGTCGCCGGCCTGCCCGCTGATTCTGCCCTACCACATTGCCCTGGACCAGGCGCGCGAGGCGGCCCGTGGCAACGCAAAGATTGGCACCACCGGCCGGGGTATTGGTCCGGCCTACGAAGACAAAGTGGCCCGCCGGGGCCTGCGCCTGGGCGATCTGTTGCATATGGACCGTTTTGCGACCAAGTTAAAAGAAGTGCTGGATTACCACAACTTCATGCTGACCAGTTATTACGGCGTGGATGCAGTGGATTACCAACAGGTGCTGGACACCTGCACCGCCTGGGCTGAAGAGCTGCGCCCGATGATCACTGACGTGACCGAGGCGCTGCACAGCGCCCGCGAGCGCGGCGAAGGCATTCTGTTCGAGGGGGCCCAGGGTTCTCTGCTGGATATTGACCACGGTACCTATCCGTTTGTGACCTCCTCCAACACCACCGCTGGCGGCACCGCGACTGGCTCCGGTTTTGGCCCCATGTACCTCGATTATGTGCTGGGCATCACCAAGGCGTACACCACTCGTGTCGGCTCCGGCCCATTCCCCACCGAGCTTGACTGCGGTGTGGGTCAGCACCTGGGTGAGAAAGGGCACGAGTTTGGCGCGACCACGGGCCGCAAGCGTCGCTGTGGCTGGTTTGATGCGGTGGCTCTGCATCACGTCAACCGGATCAACAGCGTCACCGGCCTGTGTCTGACCAAGCTGGATGTGCTGGACGGTCTGGACACGGTGAAAATCTGTGTTGAGTACCGCGATGCCCAGGGGAATCCGGTAGGGATTCCGTTCGATGCCGAGGGCTGGGAGGCGATTGAGCCGGTGTATGAGGAGCTGCCGGGTTGGCAGGAGTCGACCGTTGGTGCCAAGTCTCTGGATGAGCTGCCGGAAAACGCCCGCGCTTATATCCGTCGTCTGGAAGAGATTCTGAAGACACCGGTAGACATCATCTCCACCGGCCCGGACCGCATCGAAACCATCGTCCTGCGCCACCCTTTCTCCGCGTAAGCTCCCCACTGACCTCTCCGTAGGGCGGATAAGGCCAAAGGCCGCATCCGCCGTTACTTGGGCACTGTTCGTGCTCTAATTTTCCAGAGAGTTCAGCCCCTCCAGAACCTCCGGGCTCGCTATCAGGTGGGCTGTTTCGGGCATGGCATTCCGGTGCCTCAAAAGGCTCCGGGCCCGCTACCGGGTGACCTGTTTTCAAAACACATGAACCCATCCCTGGGGCTCCCTCGCTTCATCCCTGAAGCGAGGGTTTGAAAACAGGTCACCCGATACCGTGCCCTCCGAGGTGTATTCACGCTTTGTGGCTGCAAGTTACTTCAGAGGGCTCGGTGTCAGGTAGGCCTTTTCGGAACCCTCGCTTCAGGGAAGAAGCGAGGGAGCTACAGGGATGTATTCATCGCGTTTCCGAAAAGGCCTACCTGATGCCGAGCCCGGACAGTCTGGAGGGGACAGGCTGCTTGGTGGGTCCAGGCTCTTTGGAGAAGAAAAATAGTGAAAAGAGCTACCGATTGACATCCTTCATGATCGCCCGCTTCTGACGATTCCAATCGCGCTCCTTCTCCGTCTCGCGCTTATCGTGCTCCTGCTTCCCTTTACCCAGCGCCACCTCGCACTTCACCAAGTGCTTCTTCCAATACAGCGCCGTTGCCACCACCGTATAGCCCTTCTGCTCCGCCGCCGCCTGCAGCTTCGCAATCTCCTTGCGCTTGAGCAGCAGTTTGCGAGTGCGGGTCGGATCGGTCACAAAGTGAGTCGACGCCGTGGGCAACGGTGATATGTGGGCGCCGAGCAACCACGCCTCGCCGTTTTTGAACAGCACATAGGTATCCGTCAGCTGCACCTTACCCTGGCGCAGGCTCTTCACCTCCCAACCCTGCAGCGACAGGCCCGCCTCCACGCGATCCTGCAGCGCGAAATCAAACTTGGCCTTCTTGTTCAGGGCAATGGTATTGCCGCTGGGTTTCTTACCCTTCTTCTTACTCATCGAAATGATCAACCTTGCTCGGGGCGTGAATGTGCGGCGGGCATTATAAAGGCTTGAAGGCCTCTCTGTCTGCCCGGATTCGGGGGCGAACCCTGCACATTCCCGACAATTGCCGTTACAATGCCGCCTTTGTGCCCGCAACAGCGGGTCGGCCGCGTGCGCCAGAGCGGCGCAAACCGACTATAGCCCGGAGCCAGCCGTGGAACGCATCAAACAACACGCGATTTGGGGACATAAAGGCACCTTTGTCCTGGCCGCCACCGGTTCNGCGGTGGGGCTGGGCAACATCTGGAAGTTTCCCTACATCACCGGCGAAAANGGCGGNGGGGCGTTTGTGCTNATGTACCTGGTGTTTATNGCNNTGATCGGCGTGCCGGTGATGATTGCCGAGGTGGTGCTCGGGCGNCANGGTCGCGCCAACCCGGTGGATTCGGTCAGNAAAATGGCGCANCAGAGNCGGGTNTCGCCNCANTGGANNCTNATNGGGGCNCTNGGNGTNTTGACCGCGTTTCTGATNCTGTCGTTCTACAGTGTGGTGGCCGGCTGGGCGCTGGATTATATGAGTACNGCGGTGCAGGGTGGNTTCAGTGGNTGGAANGGNGANNCGGCCAGCGCCGCTTTTGNNGCNNTGCNNGCGGATCCGNCGCGCCTGATGCTCTGGCAGACGGTNTTTATCGGCTTGACNGTGCTGGTGGTNGCCTTCGGGGTGACNCGNGGNNTGGAANCNGCNGTNCGGGTNNTGATGCCGCTGNTGTTTNTGNTNNTGTTGNTGTTGNTGGGCTACGCCGNCGTGGCGGGNGANTTCGCNCAGGGNCTGCANTTCATGTTTGANTTCAACGTGTCGGACCTGTCCTGGCAGGGCGCNTCNATNGCCCTCGGNCANGCNTTNTTTACCNTGAGTCTNGCCATGGGNGCGATCATGGCNTACGGCTCCTATATGCCCGGCAAGGCCTCNATCGGCAAGATGGTTCTGACGGTGGCGGTNCTGGATACGTTGGTNGCNCTGGTGGCGGGGCTGGCGATGTTNCCGATCGTGTTTGCCACCCCGGGCATTTCNCCCGGCGACGGTCCCGGCCTGATGTTTGTCAGTCTGCCGGTNGCCTTNGGCANNATGCCCGGNGGGGTNNTNTTNGGGGCGGCCTTCTTTGTGCTGGTGACCCTGGCCGCCTGGAGCTCNACCATNTCNCTGCTCGAGCCCTGTGTGGCCTATATCACNGANCGNTTTGGGCTCAAGCGGTACACGGCGAACGGATTGATTGCCGGCAGTGCCTGGCTGCTGGGCATNGGCTCGGTTCTGTCGTTCAANCACTGGGCCGACTTCACCGGACTGTTCGGTATGAACGTGTTTGGTTTTCTGGATTTTGTCACCCAGCGGGTGATGTTGCCGCTGGGCGGTCTGGCCATGGCGCTGTTTGTNGGCTGGGTGGCCCGTCGGGAGCTGTTGCGCCATGAGCTGCGCCAGGAGAGCGAGCGCCAGTTTGAGCTCTGGTTGACGCTCCTCAAATACCTTTGTCCGCCGGCGTTATTGCTGATTCTGATCGGCGGCTTCTGGGCCTGATGGCCGCGAATCAACGGGAGATGTTTTCTTGACCCATCGAGTAGAACGCAGTGCGCTGGTGAACTATTCACCCGCGCAGATGTTTGANCTGGTAAACGATATCGAGGCCTATCCGGAGTACATGAGTGACTGCGTCGGNGCCGAGGTGTTGNGCCGGGGNGANGANTGGCTGGAGGCGCGCCTGGANCTGCAGAAAGCGGGNATCAGNCAGAGNTTTGTNACGCATAACGTGCTGANGNCGCCGGAGAGCATGACCATGAGTCTGGTGGATGGNCCCTTTTCCCGCCTGGAGGGNAAGTGGACCTTTGAGCCGGTGGGCGAGGGCTGCCGAGTGCGCCTGGAGCTGGAGTTTGATATGCAGAACCGCCTGCTGAGCCTGGCGGTGGGTAAGTTTTTCGAGTCGGCGGCAAGTCAGCAGGTGGATGCGCTGTGCAGCCGTGCCCGACAGATCTATGGTGTNTAAGGGGCTGCAAACATGGCGGATGGTGATTTGATTACCGTAGANGTGGCCTATGCCCGGCCGGACCAACAGAAGATCATAGAGCTGTTGGTGGAGCCGGGTACCACGGCGTATCAGGCGGCTGAGCGCTCGGGTATTGTGAAAGTGTTTCCGGAGATTGATCTGGACAGCGCCAAGATGGGCATCTTTGGTCAGGCGCTCGGAACCAAGGGGCTCAAGCCGCCACGGGAGCACGAGTTGCAGCCCGGGGATCGGGTCGAGATCTATCGACCGCTGATTTCAGATCCGAAAGAGGTGCGTCGCAAAAGGGCGCAGAAGAAACAGGCGGAATCCTGATCGCACGGAGCCTCGTTGGTGAGGCCCCGGTGGTATTGACGGGCGGGGGTGGCCGAGGATCACATGGTGTTGGTGGGTAGTGGCGTCGCCTCGGTGTCATCATTGACGTCTTCACCCGGTGTCGGCAGGGGGTCGCCCTCGATATTGGTCGGTACCAGCGGTGTCTCGTCCTCGTCGCTGCTTTCTTCGGGGCGGACCGCGCTGCCTTCATAGCGGGTCATCTGATCATTTTCGAAGTANACCGTCAGATGGCGCTCGCGCAGGTTCTCGTCGCCGCGACTCAGGCTGTAGTGATAATCCCAGCGATCCTGGTTGAAACCATCTTCAAGCAGCGGCGTGCCCAGCACAAAGCGCACCTGACGCTTGGTCATGCCGGTTTCGAGTTGGTCGATCATCTCCTGGGTGATGATGTGTCCTTGCTGCACATAGATTTTGTGCACGCCGGGAAATTGGAAATAGGAGCAACCTGTCAAGCTGGCGAACAAGACGGCGACCAGTGAGAGTTTGCTGGCTATTTTCATATAAGGGCTTCCACTTGGCAAAATGAACGGGGATAATACCCGATTGACGCGAATACTGAGAAGGGTTTGGGGGTTAAATGGCCGAAGAAAATCAGGAACTGCGCAAAGCGGGGCTGAAAGTCACCCTGCCCCGGGTGAAGATTCTGCAAATGCTGGAGTCGTCCGAAAACCATCATATGAGCGCCGAAGATGTCTACAAGGCACTGATGGAGGCGGGTGACGATGTGGGCCTGGCCACCGTGTATCGGGTACTGACGCAATTTGAGAGTGCCGGTCTGGTGGAGCGCCACAACTTTGATGGTGGCCACTCAGTGTTTGAAATTGCTCGCGGTGAGCATCACGATCACATGGTCTGTATGGACTCAGGCGAGGTCATTGAGTTCCATAACGAAGAAATCGAGCGCCTGCAGCGGCAGATCGCCGAGCAGCACGGCTACGAGCTGGTTGATCACAACCTGGTGTTGTACGTAAAGCCCAAGAAGTAGTCCTCGGCCATAAAGTGGCCGTATTGCCGGTGGCGGCACCCATNTGGTGCCGCGCGTCCGGGTCCTCTCAGGCCGCTCCCTCTGTCACCATCTCCCTGGCGTGAGCCAACGACTGTTCAGTCACCTTCATGCCACCCAACATGCGGGCAATTTCTTCGATTTTCTGCTCTCCCTCCAGGGTCACCAGTGTGGACTCCGCCGACTGCTTTTTCGCGGTCTTGGTGACCTGGAGGTGTTGGTGGCTCTTGCTGGCCACCTGCGCCAGGTGGGTGACGCAGAGCACCTGACCGCCCTCGCCGAGTTGCCGTAGCAGGCGACCCACCACATCCCCGGTCGCNCCCCCGATACCGACATCCACTTCGTCGAACACCAGTGTCGGAATGGCCGAGGTGCGGGCGGTCACCACCTGAATGGCCAGGCTGACCCGAGACAGCTCGCCNCCGGAGGCGACNTTGTTCAGCGAGCGGGCCGGCTGACCCGGGTTGGTNCTGATGATGAACTCCACCTCTTCCAGACCCTGAGGGCCGGGCTTGTCGTNCAGCGACGCCAGACTGACTTCCAGGCGGGCATTTGGCATGGCCAGATCACTCAGCTGCTGATTGACCGCTTTGGCCAGTTTGCTGCTGGCGCTCTGCCGGGCTTTGGACAGGGAGCTGGCGGCCTTGCGATAGTCGGCTTCGGCGGCCTGCATCTGCTGCTCCAGCTCATCGAGTCGCTCGTCTCCGCCCTGAAGCTGGGCCAACTCATCGCCCAGGTCAGCGAACAGCTGGGGCAGCTGTTCGGGCCCGATACGGTGCTTGCGNGCNACGTCATAAATCGCGCTCAAGCGCTCCTCGACCTCGCGTAGCCGCTCCGGGTCGAGATTGAAACCATCGATATGATGCTCCACCTCACGCTGGGCCTCGTCGACCTGAATCTGGGCGCTGGTGAGCAGCTGTTCCGCCTCCTGCAGGGCGGCGGACTTCTCGGGCATGTCCCGCAGCAGGTGCAAGGCCCGGTGCATCAGGACACTCAACCCCTGGTCATCATCGCCGCACAGGGCCGACAGTTCGTGGCTGGCACGCAATATATCCTNAGCGTGGGCGAGACTGCGCTGCTCCGCTTCCAGCTCGTCCAGCTCGCCCTCTTTCAGGTCCAGTTGCTCCAACTCCTGCACCTGATAGCTCAATAGCTGATAGCGGGCGCTGACCTCTTCGGCGTTATCGCGCAGGGCTTCAAAGTCGCGCTTGCAAGTCTGCCAGTGTCGGTACGCCTGGCGCACCTTTCCCGCCAGCTCGCTCTGGCCGGCGTATTCATCCAGCAGGTGCCGGTGGGTTTCTTTGCGCAGTAGGGACTGATGCTCGTGCTGACTGTGGATATCGATCAGCATCTCCCCGAGGGTTCTCAGTTGCTGCAGAGTGACTGGGTGGCCGTTGATAAAGGCCTTGGAGCGGCCCTCGGCGGTAATCACCCGTCGCAGCAGGCACTCACTGGGGGCGTCTTCCTGGAGAAGCTCCTGGGCTTCCAGCCACTGGCGGGCAGCCGGTATCCGCTGGGTATCGAAGGTGGCGTGGATATCCGCCTTGCGGGCCCCGGCCCGGACCCGCTGTCCGTCCGCCCGGTCGCCCAGCGTCTGTCCGAGCGCGTCCAGAACGATGGATTTACCGGCACCGGTTTCCCCGGTGATGGCGGTCATGCCGGACCTGAGATCCAGATCCAGCTGGTCTACCAGGGTGAAATGGCGAATGCTGAGATGCGTAAGCATGGTGACCCTCACGGAGCGAGAGAAAATAATCTGTGTTTTTATACAGTAAAACACNGGGTTCGGCCAGAGGGCCAGCAGGAAAATCTGATCGGGCCCTGTTTGGGCCCCTTGAATCCTTCCGCCAAAGCCCCATATAGGCTCCACGTTCTTATTCTGCAGNTCCCGGCTGCCAAGGTAAATGACAACGGAGATCAGTGTGGCTAACGAAGAAAATCGCGACGCTCAAGAGTATGAAGAGGTGGCGGCAGAAACCGGGTCGGCCGATGCCGACACCCATGCCGCTCAGGATGAGGGGGCTGAGGAGGCGTCTGTCGAGGCCCTGCAGGCCAAGGTGGAATCCCTGAGCGCCGCTATGGACGCGGCCAAAGAACAGGTGCTGCGCTCCCAGGCCGAAGCCCAGAATGCCCGTCGTCGGGCCGAGCAGGATGTCGAGAAGGCACACAAGTTCGGCCAGGAGAAGCTGCTGCAGGACCTCTTGCCGGTGGTGGACAACCTGGAGCGGGCGCTCTCGACCATGGATACCGACAATCCCGAGCTGAAGGCGGTGGTTGAGGGTATTCAACTGACGCACAAGTCGTTTATCGATGTGTTNGCCAAGCANNANGTGNTGCCCGTCAATCCGCAGGGCGAACCCTTTGACCCGGAANTGCATCAGGCCATGACCATGGTNGCCAACCCCGATGTCGAGCCCAACACCGTGATCGACGTGTTCCAGAAGGGTTATACCCTGCACGGTCGCCTGGTCCGTCCGGCGATGGTGGTGGTGTCCAAGGCGGCGGATGCGTGATGGATCGCCGGCAGCCTTAAATTGCCGGCATAAAGGCCTTGAAAAGTATCGAACAGGGCCAATATAGGAAGTAACTGATTGCGAAAGCGGACTCCGGGGTCGGAGCCGCAGACACACACCGAGGCGCGCGAGCTGANCTTTCGCGTTTCGACAGAACATCTTTAGGAGATTTTCATGAGTAAGATCATCGGTATTGACCTGGGTACCACCAACTCCTGTGTATCCGTAATGGAAGGCGGCAAGCCCAAGGTAATCGAAAACGCCGAGGGTGATCGCACAACCCCGTCCATCGTGGCCTTTACCAATGATGGCGAAATCCTCGTTGGCCAGAGCGCCAAGCGNCANGCCGTGACCAACCCCCACAACACCCTGTATGCGGTCAAGCGCCTGATCGGCCGCAAGTTCAAGGATGATGTGGTNCAGAAAGACATCAANATGGTGCCTTACAANATCGTCGCCGCCGATAATGGTGACGCCTGGGTTGAAGTGAAGGACGAAAAGAAAGCACCGCCGCAGATTTCCGCTGAAGTGCTNAAGAAGATGAAGAAAACCGCCGAGGANTACCTGGGCGAGAAGGTCACCGAAGCGGTGATTACCGTTCCGGCCTACTTCAACGACTCCCAGCGTCAGGCGACCAAAGACGCCGGNAAGATTGCTGGCCTGGACGTNAAGCGCATCATCAACGAGCCGACTGCGGCGGCGCTGGCCTATGGTATGGACCAGCAGAAGGGCGACCGCACCATCGCGGTATANGACCTCGGTNGNGGTACCTTTGATATCTCCATNATCGANATNGCCGACGTNGANGGNGANCACCAGTTTGAAGTGCTGTCCACCAACGGTGACACCTTCCTCGGTGGTGAGGACTTTGACCTGCGCCTGATCGACTACCTGGCCGATGAATTCAAGAAAGAGCAGGGTATTGACCTGCACAACGATCCGCTGGCTCTGCAGCGCCTGAAAGAGGCGGCCGAGAAAGCCAAGATCGAGCTGTCTTCCAGCCAGCAGACCGAAGTGAATCTGCCGTACATTACCGCCGACAACACCGGTCCCAAGCACCTGGTAGTGAAGCTCACCCGGGCCAAGCTTGAATCTCTGGTGGAAGAGCTGGTCACCCGCTCACTCGAGCCGGTGAAGATGGCCATCAAAGACGCCGGCGTATCCGTCAGCGATATCAGCGATGTAATTCTGGTCGGTGGCCAGACCCGTATGCCGATGGTGCAGAAAGCGGTGGCCGACTTCTTCGGTAAGGATCCGCGCAAAGACGTGAACCCGGACGAAGCGGTAGCGGTCGGCGCGGCCATTCAGGGCGCGGTACTGGCCGGTGACGTGAAAGACGTATTGCTGCTCGACGTGACGCCGCTGACCCTGGGTATTGAAACCATGGGTGGTGTGGCCACGCCGCTGATTGAGAAAAACACCACGATTCCGACCAAGAAATCGCAGATTTTCTCAACTGCGGAAGACAACCAGACGGCGGTGACCATTCACGTGGTTCAGGGTGAGCGCAAGCAGGCGGCGCAGAACAAGTCCCTGGGTCGTTTCGACCTGGCCGACATTCCGCCGGCAACCCGCGGTGTGCCGCAAATTGAAGTGACCTTTGATCTGGATGCCAACGGTATCTTGAACGTGAGCGCCAAAGACAAGGCCACTGGCAAAGAGCAGTCCATTGTGATCAAGGCCTCTTCCGGTCTGTCGGATGACGAGATCGAGAAGATGGTGAAAGACGCCGAAGCCAATGCGGAAGCGGACAAGAAGTTTGCCGAGACCGTCACCGCGCGCAACACGCTGGAAGGGCTGATTCACGCCACCCAGAAAACCCTGAAAGACGCCGGTGACAAGGCCACCGACGAAGAGAAGTCGGCCATTGAAGCGGCGATCGCCGAGGCCGAAGAAGCCGTCAAGGGCGAAGACAAGGACGCGATGGAAGCGGCGACCAACAAGCTGACCGAAGCCTCCAGCTCTCTGGCACAGAAGCTCTATGCCGAGCAGCAGGGCCAAGGCGGCGCGGAAGCCGGTGCGGACCAGCAGGAGGCTCCGAAAGACGACGACGGCGCCGTGGATGCCGAGTTCGAAGAAGTGAAGGATGACGAGAAGAAGTAATTCCGCTTCTCCAATCCTTGAAAGACGGTAGCAACAAATGCGGGCATGCCCGCATTTGTTGTGTCTGTAGTAACTGACCAAAAAGCGACTGTAGCATGGCAAAACGCGACTATTACGAAGTGCTGGGCGTCTCCCGGGACGTGTCCGCCGCTGATTTGAAAAAAGCCTATCGTCGAGTGGCGATGAAGCATCACCCGGACCGCAATCCGGGGGACGAAGAGGCGGAGAACAAGTTCAAAGAGGCGAGTGAGGCCTACGAGGTCCTGTCCGACGCGCAGAAGCGTTCTGCCTACGATCAATTTGGCCATGCCGGTGTCGACCAGAGTGCCGGCATGGGCGGTGGCGCCGGAGCCGGTGGTTTCGGCAGCTTCAGTGATATTTTCGGCGATGTGTTCGGCGATATTTTTGGCGGGGGTGGTCGCGGCCGCGGCGGCCCGAGTCGAGGCGCCGACCTGCGCTATAACCTTGAGCTGAGTCTGGAGGATGCCGTCAGAGGCACCAATGTCCAGATCAAGGTGCCGACCCTGGTGGCCTGTGACACCTGTGATGGCAGCGGCGCCAAAAAGGGCACCTCGCCCAAAACCTGTACCACCTGTGGCGGCATCGGCCAGGTGCGTATGCAGCAGGGCTTTTTCTCGGTGCAGCAGGCCTGTCCGACCTGTCGTGGCAAGGGCAGTATAATCACCGACCCCTGCGGCAGCTGTCACGGTCAGGGCCGGGTCGAGCAGACCAAGAAACTGTCGGTCAAGGTGCCCGCCGGTGTCGATACGGGAGACCGCATCCGCCTGTCCGGTGAGGGTGAGGCCGGGGCCGAAGGTGGTCCAGCGGGCGATCTGTACGTAGAAGTGCATGTCAAACCGCACGAGATTTTTCAGCGCGACGGGGCCGACCTGTACTGCGAAGTCCCCGTGGATTTTGTCGATGCGGCGCTCGGTGGAGAGCTGGAAGTTCCCACCCTCGATGGTCGGGTCAAGCTCAAAGTGCCTGCCGAGACCCAGACCGGCAAGTTGTTCCGGCTGCGGAGCAAGGGCGTGACCCCGGTGCGCGGCGGTGCTCGTGGTGACCTGATGTGTCGTGTCGTGGTCGAGACACCGGTGGATCTGACCAGCAAGCAGAAAGAGCTACTGAGGGAGTTTCAGTCCACCATGAAAGGCGGCAAAAACTCGCCCCGGCAGAGCAGCTGGTTTGACGGTATGAAGAACTTCTTCGGCGATATGAAAATCTGATGCTGAAACCTGTGTCGGGTTAAGCGCTTTGCGCTAACCTGTGAGGGGTAGCGGCGGATGCGCCTTCGGCTTATCCGCCCTACGCGACCCACCCGTAGGTCGGGTTAGCGCGCAGCGCGTAACCCGACACAGATAGCACTTCCGTACTTCCCCCTTGCTTGTCCCGCTGAAACCCTTTATTTCGGGGTTTACTATATAAAAAGCAATTCTCTGTTGAAAATCTCGCTCTTTGGTGGTCGAATCGACATTAACCCGTTTATTATCGTATCTTTACCGGCGCAGCTCGGGTTCTGCGGTAGAGATATGGCGCCGGTGATGCCATAATCGCCCGACCGCATTTGCTGACAGCGCTGTCGTGAAGCGATGACGACACGGCAATCTATTGTGGGTACTGGCTCGGTCCCGCTTCGCGAGAAGTGGTTTGCCGGTACCCGGTTGATAATCCACCAAACCGATGGGGGAGACAATAATGAAGACGATGAAAGGGCCCGCGCTATTCCTGGCCCAGTTCGCCGGCGATGAAGCGCCGTTCAACAGCCTGGAAAACGTATCCAAGTGGGCCGGTGGCCTGGGCTTCAAAGGCATCCAGATTCCGTCCTGGGACAAGCGCCTGTTCGATCTCGAAAAGGCCGCGGAGAGTCTCGATTACTGCCAGGAAGTGAAAGATACCCTGGCGCGCTACGGCCTGGAGCTTACCGACCTGTCGACCCACCTGCAGGGTCAGTTGGTAGCCGTACACCCGGTGTACGACGAAATGTTCGACGGCTTTGCTCCGCCGGAGCTGCACGGCAAGCCCGATGAGCGCCAGAAGTGGGCGGTCAACCAGCTGATGCTGGCGGCCAAGGCCAGCAAGAACCTGGGTCTGAAAACCCATGGCACCTTCTCCGGCGCCCTGTTGTGGCCCTTCATGTACCCCTGGCCCCAGCGCCCGGCGGGCCTGGTGGACACCGGTTTCAAAGAGCTGGCCAAGCGCTGGCTGCCGATTCTGGACGCCTTTGACGAGGCGGGTGTGGACTTGTGCTACGAAATTCACCCGGGTGAAGACCTGCACGATGGCGCTACCTTCGAACGCTTCCTGAAGGAAGTGGACAACCACCCGCGCGCCAATATTCTGTACGATCCCAGCCACCTGGTTCTGCAGAATCTCGACTATATCGGCTTCCTCGAGCGTTACATCGATCGCATCAAGATGTTCCACGTCAAGGACGCCGAGTTCAATCCCAGCGCCCGACAGGGCGTTTACGGCGGTTACGAGGGCTGGGTCGAGCGTGCCGGTCGCTTCCGTTCGCTGGGCGATGGGCAGACCGACTTCAAGCGCATCTTCTCGATTCTGACCGCCAACGGTTTCGACGGTTGGGCCGTGATTGAGTGGGAGTGCGCGCTGAAACATCCCGAAGCAGGGGCGGAAGAAGGCGTGAAATTCGTCAATGACCATATCATCCGTGTAACGGAGAAGGCTTTTGACGATTTTGCAGGAGGAGACGCCGATGAAGAAAGTAACCGCCGCATTCTGGGTTTGGGAGGTAAGTAATGGCTGATGCACGAGTTCGCTTAGGCATGGTCGGCGGTGGACAGGGCGCCTTTATTGGCGGTGTTCACCGTATTGCCGCGCGCATTGATGATCGCTATGAACTGGTCGCCGGGGCCCTGTCCTCCAAGCCGGACGTGGCCAAAGCCTCCGCCGATGAGCTGCACATTGCGCCAGATCGTTCCTACGCCTCCTACGAGGAGATGTTCGCCGCTGAGGCCAAGCGTGAGGACGGGATTGAGGCGGTGGCCATTGTCACACCCAACCACATGCACTTCCCGGTGGCCAAGGCCGCTCTGGAAGCCGGCATCAACGTGATCTGCGACAAGCCGGTCACCCGCACGCTGGAAGAAGCTCTGGAGCTGGAGCAGATCTGCGCCAAGAGCGATGCGTTCTTTGCGTTGACCCACAACTACAGTGCCTACCCGCTGGTGCGCTACGCCCGCGAAATGGTCGAGCGGGGCGATTTGGGTCAGGTTCGCCTGGTGCAGGTGGAATACCCCCAGGAGTGGTTGACCCAGGCTCCGGAGGAAGACAACAAGCAGGCGGCCTGGCGCACGGATCCCAAGCGTTCTGGTAAAGCGGGCTGCCTGGGCGACATCGGCACCCACGCCTTCCAGTTGGCCACCTTTATTTCTCAGCTTGAGCTGGATTCGGTCAGTGCGGACCTCACCGCCTTTGTTCCGGGTCGGGCGGTGGACGATAACGTCCACGCTATGATGCGCTTCAAAGGCGGTGCCAAAGGCATGCTCTGGACCAGTCAGATCGCGCCCGGTTGTGAGAATGGTCTGAAGATCCGCATCTTTGGTGACAAAGCGGGGCTGGAGTGGGCTCAGGAAAAACCCAATGAGCTCTGGCTGACGCCGCTGGCCGGACATCACCAGCGGATTACCCGTCGGGACGACAATATCGACAGTGATATTGCGACCCGCGGTATTCGCATTCCGTTTGGGCACCCGGAGGGCTACCTGGAGGCGTTTGCTACGCTCTACACCGACGTGGCCGATGTTCTGGTGGCCAAGCGCAAGGGCGAACAGCACCCGATCGAATCCTGGATACCCGGTATTGAAACCGGTGTGCTGGGCATGCGGTTTATTGAAGCGGTGCTGAACTCGTCCGAGGCCGATGGCCGCTGGACGCCGCTGGTTTCCTGACGTTCTGTAAAGCAGTAACCAAAGACGGGCGATAGTGCCCGAAACGGTCACGCACCCGCCGGCAACCGCTGGCGGGTGCGTTGATAAAAATAATGAGGATGTGAGTTATGAGTACAGCCACTGTCGATGCCAATGGCATCAATCGTAAGCGGTTATTTGTCGGGGCGTGTATTGCCCTGTTCCCCACCGCGTTTTCCTTCGCCCTGGTGGGCGGTATTCTCGGTCAGTTGAAAACCGAGTTTATTCTGACCAACGCCGATATCGGTATGATCGGCGGCGCCGTGCTGTGGGGGATGGCACTCTCCCTGATTTTTGTTGCACCCTTTCTGGAAAAAATCGGCCTGCGGGTCGCGGCGACAGGGGCGTTTTTCAGTCACCTGATCGGTGTCAGTCTGGTGCTGTCGGCCTACTTCGTATCCGGCTCGCCGAGCGGTTATTGGGTCCTGTTCCTGGGCGCGATCGTCATGGGGATTGGCAATGGCCTGATTGAGGCCACCGGTAACCCAATGACGGCGGCGCTGTACCCGGAGCGCAAAACGGTCAAGCTCAACCACTTCCACGCCTTTTTCCCCGGCGGTATGGTGGTTGGTGCTCTGTTGGGTTTCTTCATGTCGCAGATCGGTGATCTTGGTGCCATCGACCTGGGCCACTGGACCGTTCACATCGGCGTCATGTACATCCCGATTTTCATCTACGGCGCCATGCTGCTGCCGCTCAAGTTCCCTAAGACCGAAACCGCCGAAGCCGGTGTGCCGGTCAAGGAAGTGCTGTTCTATACCATCACCCACCCCATCGTGCTGCTGCTGATCGTCATCAAGATGATCACCCTCTCGCTGGAGCTGGGCCCCATGCGTTGGATTCCGGATGTACTGGAAAATGCGGGCATGCACGGCATGTTGGTATTTGCCTGGTTGACCGGTTTGATGGCGGTTCTGCGCCTGTTCGCCGGCCCGGTGGTTGAGCGCCTGGCGCCGACCGGCATGCTGTTCTGCGCCGCGATTCTGACCGGCACCGGTCTGATCCTGTTCTCGATCTTTGAAACCGGTATGGTCAAGCTGCTGTTCGCCGCTACCGTGTTTGCCTTTGGTGTGGCCTTCTTCTTCCCCACCATGGTGGGCTTGATGAGCGAGCGTTTCCCCAAGGCCGGCTCGGTCGGTATCGTGCTGATGATCGGTGCGGGTATGGGGGTCTCCGGTACGCTGCAGGGTCAGATGGGCGTGGTCGCCGACCGCTATATGCCCGAGGCACTGGATGAGCAGCGCACAGTCGCCATTCTTGAAGAGGTGGAAGAAACCTTCCCGCTGTATCTGGAGCGCGCCGAGCAGGCCTCGGGCGATCTGGACGCACTCTCCGAGCTCGGCTATCTGCCCGCTGACGTCGAGACCGTGATCGAGCGGAACGAGATCGCGCTGTCCGACTATCGCGCCGACGGTGAGCTCAACGGCCCTCTGACCGGTAATGCCCTGCGTGCCTTGCTGGACTCGGGCATTCCGGCGGCTGCCGATCTGCAGGCTGAAGCGGGTGCGGTGTTGCGTCCGGCCGACAACTACGGTGGCCGTATGGCGTTCCGTTGGGTTGCGCCGATTGCGTTGATCGTGGCTGCCTTCTTCGCCGGCATGTTCATCTACGACCGCAAGCGCGGTGGCTACCGTGCCGTCAAACTGGATCGGGGTGAGCCGGGTACCGGTGGTGCCTGATCGGATCGCAGATCAGAGCGTTTGACGCTGAATAGAAAGGGGCCCTTCGAGGGCCCCTTTCTTTTTTGGGAGCGTGATCAGCGCCGGTCCAGGGCGTTGCGCAAAAAGCCCTTCAGGTAGTCAGCCAGCTCCGGCGTCATTTCCCCCAACGCCCGTCGTTGTTCCGGTGATAAGTGCTCCGCCGGGTCGGTTTCGCTGAACAGGTAGTGATCGAAAAACGTCTGCCAGGCCCGGCGTTTTTCCAACGGCAATTGACGAACCGTCAACAGACCGTGCACCAGAGCCTCAAAGGGTGAGCCGGTGTTTGGTACGCCGGTCTCCCACCAATAATTGATCAGCACATTGAACCTCGCCAGAGATTCCACCTGGTGCCACCACAGGGACGGAATGTAGAGCACATCACCGGGCTCAAGTTCGGCGACGCGCGCCGTGGGCATGGCCTCGGCAAACTTCGGGAAGCGCTCAAGGTCCGGCTGGTAGGGGTCTACCAGACTGATGGGCTGACCAGCGGGGGTAAAGTCGATGGGGCCGACGTACAGGTTGCGGACCTGTTCGGGCGGAAACAGGGTAAAGCGCCGTCGCCCGGCCACGACGCAGGCGAGGTTGTCCGAAACATCATAATGGGTGGGGATGGTGGTGCGATTGCCAATCCAGATATTGGGGGGAACCCGCTCGTCCACCAGGTTCATGGTGTTGTCACGCTCCAGTCCCGGCAGGGTGTGTGGGATGGCGGTGGCACCGATATAAAACGCCGGCGGATTGGCATCGTCTTCCATGCGCTGGAGGCGCTGCAGGGCGGTTTCAAAGTGATCTTTACGACGAACAAAATTGAAGCCCTGCAGGTGCTCGTCGTAGGAAAAGCGCCCTCCAATCTCGGGTGCGCCCAAAAACAGCTCGATCGGCTCGCCCCGGCTGAAGCCGACAAGATACTCGCGCAACGCCTGTTGCGACTTGAGGGCGTGAGTGACAGCGGGCCAGTCCTGGGTATAACCGCGCAGAATCGCCGGTTCGAATCGGGGTGCGATCTCGGTGATAAACTGCTTTGGGGTGACATTGTGCCATTCAGTCACCGGAGAAGGTTCGAGTTTAGGGGCGTGCATCATGACAGGACCGTTGTTCAGATAACCAGCCCTGTACCTTACGGTCTTTGTGACTTTATTGCCAGGGGGCGCGGCCCGCATGATGCGGACCGCCGGTGGGTTATTGGTTATCGCAGGTGCTCTGGCCTATGCAGCTCTGGTCATTTTCCCATCCCCAGCCAGTGCTCTGGTTCTGGCAAACCGGGTAAATGCTTCCGTACCAGTTGCAGGTGCTGGGGCCCGAGCCTGAGGAGCCGCCATCGGGCATGACACAGCTCTCTCCGTTTTCCCATCCCCAGCCGCCGCCGGTATCAGAGCTGGAGTCACAGCAATAGGGGTAGCCATTGGAGGCAGTGCCACAGCTGTTGCCGTCACCACTGCTGCCACCAAAGATGCTGGCGGAGTTGCTCGTATTGGCGATGCCATTGGTGGCATAAAACAGCTGATTGCCCCAGCTGGTCAGGCTGCTGCCGTTGAAATTGTTGACAATATCCAGAGAGGACAGGTCGGAGCTGTTTCCGGACCAGGACCAACCCAGGTAGCCATAACCGTACTGCTCGGCCCGTGCCATGATGGCATCGGCGGCGACGTAGCTTCCGTAGTGATCGGCAGCAAACTCGCCTATGACCAGAGCGAGGCCCTGATTGTTGAAGCTGGACAGGTAGCTGTTGACGGCGTTGTCACTGTCATACACTTCATACATGTGAACGCTGAATATGACGTTACTTTGAGGGTCGCTGGCCAGAACCTGCTGCGCGTTGTCGCGCATAATGCCCTGCCAGTCCTGCCCCCAGTTGGCGGCGTCGACCATCAGGGTATGATTCAGGCCGGCATTGCGCAGTCGGCTGATCGCCTGGGTGTGAGCGCTGACCCAGTCACTCGCCGATGGTCCGTTGCCGAAGGGTTCGTTGGCGATATTGATGATCACATAGTCCTCTTCACCCTGCAGAACGTTCTGAATGTCCAGCCAGTAATCGACCGCTTGGGACACTGTCGCCGCGCTGCCCGCTTCACCGTAGCCGGTTGTGTCGTGGACCTCCAGCACCGTAATAAGCTCTTCTGATTTGGCCCGGCTTATGATANTGGCCACTTCAGAGGCCGGGGTNCGGTTCCACTGGGCGCCATTGCTCAGTACGATCCTCACGGTATTGGCCCCGAGGGTGGCAATATCCTGCAAAGACTGATCGGTTTGTCCGCTGAACCAGGCGTGAGGCACATTGACGCCACGCATTACAAAGGNGTTGCCGTTTCCGTCGAGTAACTGTGTGCCTGAGACAGACAGGTCGGCTTGGACTGACNGCGNCGCCNGTGTCAGCAGGGNGGNTGCGATGGTTCGAGTGAATNCAGTCATTCTTGAGTCCTCATTATTATCAGNTTTGATTAAAAGTAACCGGTTACATTTTGGGCTATATGGTCCTCCTGGTTTGAGCTATGGATGGTTTGTTTAATTGAGGTCGAAGGTCTTGCGTCGTTTGTTTTGAGGCCAATAAATAGAAGTTGTCTTGGCTCGTTCGCAGACGGAGTTCAAGTTTCTTATTCGGCTTTCAGGCGCGAGTGGCCGCGCTTACTGAATGTCACTTCAAAATTCTTGTAACCGATTACAGTCAGGATAGAAAGATTTTCTGGACTAAACAAGTCCATTATTAGTCGAAAAGTGAATGGTAGGGCTTTCGAGTATTCAGATTTTGAATGCTCACCAGNGGCGGGTTAATGTCCGAGGTGGTTACGGATAGCCCTCTCAATCCCGTCCGCGTCCAGGCCCTGGCTGGCCAGCTGTTTTTTCTGACTGTCGTGTTCGGCGAACTCGTCGCGAAACCCGAGNGGCAGCCAGGGGGTNGCNATAGCCCTGGNTGGCCAGGTGCTCTCCCACCGCACTGCCGGCGCCGCCGGCGATGGCGTTTTCCTCAACCGTGACGATCAGGGTGTGACTCTCGGCCATGCGCTCGATCAGAGCGGTATCCAGGGGTTTGACAAAGCGCATGTCACAGACGCTGGCGTCGATCCGCTCCGCCACGGTGAGGGNNGTGGCGAGTGAAGCGCCAAAGTTCAGAATGACCACCTCGCGCCCCTGGCGCAGCTCCCGTCCCTGACCGATGGGCAGTTCGTTCATCGCCTGCTCAATATCCGTTCCCGGNCCGGTGCCTCGTGGGTAGCGTACCGCCGCCGGTCCCTCATGTTTCCAGGCGGTGTACAGCAGTTGGCGACACTCGTTTTCGTCGCTGGGGGCGGCGATCACCATATTGGGAATGCAGCGCAGGTAGGTCAGATCAAAGGAGCCGCCGTGGGTGGGCCCGTCTTCGCCGACCAGTCCGGCCCGGTCGATGGCGAANGTGACGTCCAGGTNCTGTAGTGCCACATCGTGGATCAGTTGATCGTAGGCGCGCTGGAGGAAGGTGGAGTAAATGGCGACCACCGGCTTCTGGCCCTCACAGGCGAGTCCAGCGGCCAATGTGACGGCGTGTTGCTCGGCAATGGCCACATCGTAGAAGCGCTCCGGGAAACGCTGGGCGAAATCCACCATGCCGGAGCCCTCACACATGGCGGGGGTAATACCNATCAACCGCTCATCCCGCGCTGCCATATCGCACAGCCAGTCGCCAAACACCTTCTGGTACTTGGGGCCGCTGGGTTTGCGGGGGGCCGGTTTGGGCTCCAGCTTGTTCAGCGCATGGTAGCCCACGGGGTCGTCCTCCGCCGGNCCAAACCCTTTNCCCTTGCGGGTGATGATGTGCAGCAGCTTGGGGCCTTTGACTTCGCGTANATTGCGCAGNTAGCGCACCAGGCTGCCCAGGTCATGGCCATCGATGGGNCCGACGTAGTTGAAGCCCATTTCCTCAAACAGGGTGCCCGGGGACATGAAGCCCTTGAAGTGTTCTTCGGTGCGCCGGGCGAACTCCCAGGCGGAGGGAATTTTGGTGAGTACCTGTTTGCTGCCCTCGCGCAGGGAGTTGTAGAACTTGCTGCCCCATACCTTGGACAGGTAGGTGGCCAGCCCACCCACNTTGGGGGAGATNGACATGTTGTTGTCGTTCAGGATGACCAGCAGGTCGGTGTCCGTGTGGGCAATNTGGTTGAGCGCCTCGAACGCCATTCCGGCGGTCATGGCGCCGTCGCCGATAATGGCGGCGCACTTGCGCTCGCTGCCGGTCATGGCACTGGCCAGNGCCATGCCCTGGGCGGCGCTGAGGGACGTGCTTGAATGGCCCACNCCNAAAGTATCGTATTCGCTTTCGCCCCGCTTGGGAAAGCCGGACAGNCCGCCCCCCTGACGAATACTGCTCATGCGTTCGCGNCGGCCGGTGAGGATTTTGTGGGGATAGGTCTGGTGGCCCACGTCCCATACCAGACGGTCATCCGGGGTGTGATAGACGTAGTGCAGGGCCACTGTCAGCTCCACGACCCCCAGTCCGGCGCCAAAGTGTCCACCGCTCTGTCCCACGCTGTACAGCAGGTAGGCACGCAGCTCCTCGGCCAGCGGCTCCAGGTCCCGCTCATTCAGCGCCCGCAGTTGCTCTGGCGAGTCAATCTGGTCGAGCAGGGGCGTTTCCGGGCGGTCTGTGGGAATTTCGTCAAACATGAGTCACGTCGTTATTGGAAAGGGGCCATTGTAGGGGCCAGAAGCCCGTCTGCCTAGCGGGGCGTCAGTGCCCGCGCTCAATAATGTAATGCGCGAGGCTGCGCAGCGCTGTAGCGCTGTCGTCGAACCCGCTCAGGCTGTCGAGGGCCTGAGTGAGCAGTTCCCGGGCTTTGGATTGCGCGCCGTCGAGTCCAAGCAGGGACACATAGGTGGGCTTGTCCCGCGCGGTGTCGGCTCCCTGGGGCTTGCCCAGCGTGCTGGTATCGGCGATGACATCCAGAATATCGTCCTGTACCTGAAAGGCCAGGCCGATGGCGCCGGCGTAGTCGCTCAGGGCCTCGCGTTCACCGGCCGAGGCGGCACAGGCGCGGGCCGCCATGGCGACACTGGCGCGAATCAGGGCGCCGGTTTTGTGTTGGTGCATGCGCTCCAACTGGGCGATGTCCGGACTCTGGTGAACGGCGCCGAGGTCGATGGCCTGACCCAGTACCATCCCCTGTGCACCGGCGGCCTGAGCCAGGTCGGTAATCAGCGCCACGCGCTGCTCCGCCGACAGGCGGTCGCACCGGGCGAGCACCTCAAAGGCGAGCGTCTGCAGGGCATCTCCGGCCAGAATGGCCGTCGCCTCGTCGAAGGCGATGTGGCAACTGGGCTGCCCGCGGCGCAGGTCATCATCGTCCATGGCGGGTAAGTCGTCATGGATGAGGCTATAAGCGTGTAAGCATTCCAGGGCAACCGCGACCGTATCCAGGGCCTGGTCGGGTTCGTAGCGCAGCGCCGCGCCCGTGCTGTAGACCAGCATGGGGCGGACCCGCTTGCCGCCATTGGCCAGGCTGTAGGCCATGGCTTCGGCCAGTTGCGGGCGCTGAGCATCGGGTTGCGGGAGAAACCGGGTCAAACCCCGGTTGAAGCGTTCACGCCAGGGGCCGGCGAAGGCGTCGAAGTCGGTGCTCATTCACCGTCATCCTCGCCGCCGGGCGTCATCGGCTGAACGCTGATCTGACCCTGCTGTTCCATCAGTACCTGAACCTGCTGTTCCGCCGCGCTCAGGCGCTCCTGGCAATCCCGGGTCAGCTGAATCCCGCGCTCAAAGGCTTTCAGGGATTCTTCCAGAGAGAGCTCGCCTTGCTCCATTTGGTTCACCAGCGCTTCCAGGTCGCTCAGTGACTGTTCAAAGTCCACGGACTTCTTTTTCGTGGGCATGGGGCACCTGTCGTTTGGGCCAGGGTCGAGGTGAAGATTTTCCGGCATTGGCCGATAGACTCCTGGCGGGATGTCTGTGGTGATAAAGGGCGCAATTATAAACCGACTGCTGCTAAGATGCAGGTTTTACCGCAGATTCAACACGGCGTATCGGCCGTTTCAGCCTAGTGTGAGGAGCCACCAGTGGATTTAGCAACCCTCGTAGGGATCATCGGCGCAATTGGTCTGATCGTCGCCTCCATGGTGCTGTCCGGCGACCTGATGATATTCGTCAATGCGCCGTCCCTGTTGATTGTGGTCGGGGGCACCGTATTCGCCGTAATGGCCAAGTTCAGTCTGGGGCAGTTCTTCGGTGCCACCAAGGTGGCCGCCAAGAGCTTTGTCTATCGAAGCACGGACCCGGCGGAACTGATCGAGGAGATTGTCGAACTGGCCGACGCAGCGCGCAAAGGCGGTCTGTTATCCTTGGAAGGTAAGGAGGTCAGCAGCGACTTTCTGCAGAAAGGCATTCAGTTGCTGGTGGACGGCCACGACCCGGAGGTGGTCAAGGCGATGATGTCCAAGGATCGCTACCTGGCGGAGGATCGCCATTTGAAGGGCGCGTCCATTTTCAGCGCACTCGGGGATGTGGCGCCGGCCATGGGCATGATCGGTACCCTGATTGGTCTGGTGGCGATGCTGTCGAATATGGAAGACCCCAAAGCCATCGGTCCGGCCATGGCCATCGCTCTGCTGACCACTCTGTACGGTTCTCTGCTCGCCAACGCCGTGTTCCTGCCCATTTCCGATAAGCTCAAGTTGCGCGCGGATGAGGAGGTACTGGTGCAGAGCCTGATCATCGATGCCCTGCTGGCTATCCAGAGTGGCCAGAATCCCCGGGTGATCGACTCCATGTTGCGCACTTACTTGCCCGAGCGGAAGCGGGACGTCGCGGACACGGATGCCGCCTGAGGGGGAGTAGGATATGGATGACGATACGCCCCGTAAAAAACGTCAGGCCGCAGGCCTCCCTGCCTGGATGGCGACCTTTGCCGATTTGATGGCG
Source organism: Marinimicrobium sp. (assembly GCF_002695945.1). Lineage (NCBI taxonomy): Bacteria > Pseudomonadati > Pseudomonadota > Gammaproteobacteria > Cellvibrionales > Cellvibrionaceae > Marinimicrobium > Marinimicrobium sp. The sequence continues at coordinate 147,180 of NZ_NZQP01000012.1, forward strand.
CTCTTGTTGTGCTTCTTTGTACTGCTGCTCTCGTTTTCCGAAATGGACGCCATGAAGTTCAAGCGCCTGGCCGGCTCGTTGGCGCAGGCGTTCGGGGTTCAGACCGAGCTCCAGGTCAACGAGGTGCCCAAAGGCACCAGCATCATCGCCCAGGAGTTCAGCCCGGGGAAGCCTGAGCCGACTCCAATCAACGAAATTTTCCAGAGCACCGATGACACCACCCAGATGAGTCTGGAAGTCTACTGCGCCGAGGAGTTTGATATCCAGCAGGGCGAGCCGGAATACGAAGACTCGGCGCGCGAGCAGTTGAAGCAGCGGCTGGAGGAACTGATCCGGGAAACCGAGCAGGATGCCATGGCCCTGGCGGCGCGTCTGCAGCCGCAGATCACCTCCGGGCAGATTGAAATCGAAACCCGTGGGCGTCAGATCATCATCCGGATTCGGGAGCAGGGGTCGTTTCGCTCCGGGTCGGCGGAGTTGGCGGAAGATTACTTTGATGTTCTGGACGAAATTCAGGCGGTACTGATGCTCCAGCCGGGGCGTATCAAGGTCCAGGGGCACACCGACAACATTCCCATCAATTCGGCCCGCTTCCGTTCCAACTGGGAGTTGTCGTCGGCCCGGGCGGTATCCGTGGCGCACCAACTGATGCGCGGCGACTATATCGATCAGGACCGCTTTGAGGTGACCGGCTTTGCCGACACCCGGCCGTTGGCGCCGAATGACAATCCGGACAACCGGGCCAGAAATCGCCGGGTCGAGGTGGTGATCCGCCAGGGGCTGGAGCAGGAGCTGGACGACGAGGAGCGGGAACTGCTGCAGGATCAGGGGGAAAACATCACCCGGGATATGGATATTTCGCCTGACTATCTGTTTGATCTGGAGCCCGAGGAGATTTTCTGATTCCACGGTTTGTGAGATATCTCGCACAAACCTTTCCGACATTCGCCACTATTGCCCGGCCGGCAGGTGGCGCATAATCTCTTTTAACGGATACAGGCACTGGACGCAGGGCAACGGAACTGAAAGGACGCACGCCACTAGGCCCGGGACGGGCCCCATCCTGTAAGTAGATGGCAACCCCCGCGATAACCCCCTTATCGCGGGGGTTTCTTTTTATGGGCGACACAAACCGGGCAGACTGATCCGGCGTCAATAAAAAGTGTGGAAGTTTTGACATAATGGCGTCATAGTAAGGCTATACGGTATCGGTACGACGTCAATCGCCGGTACGCCCCGGACGCTGGCGGCTTTTTGGCCGCAGTCAGTCGGCCGCCCAGAGCGCACCGAGCGACCCCTGGAGGTGTCGATGGAAGCGCGTATTTTGCGACTGAATATCGCCGGCCAGCCTATCGAGTGGCTGCACTGGAAAGACGCGGTCTGCCTGTATGCGCGTGATCTGGTGCAGTGGACCCTGGGCGGGCACGTCCGGCGTGTCTATGGTGGCCATTCCCGCCTGACCGGGTTGCGCACCCAGATTGACCTGCCGGCCATTATCGCCTGTGGCGGCAACCGCCTCGCCCGCATGCGCCTCGTCCCACCGCTCACCAATGCTGCCCTCTTTGCTCGAGACCATCACCAGTGCCTCTACTGTGGCCGCTGGTTTACCGCAGAACACCTCTCCCGGGATCATGTCCACCCAATCAGCCGCGGTGGCCGGGACCGCTGGAATAACGTGGTCACCGCCTGCAAGCGCTGCAACCAGCACAAAGGCAACCACCTGCTGTCCGAAATCGGTATGGAGCTGCTCGCCCTGCCATTCTGTCCCAACACCGCCGAGTACCTGGCGCTGATCAACAGCGACCGGATTCGCGGTGACCAGATGGAGTTTCTGCGGCCCCAGTTTTCCCGTCGCCGGGACTGGGCTGGCCTGGACTCCTGAGAGCGGGACGTTCAGAGCACGCAAGTCAGTCGATAACTTCCTGCCCCCGGTACATTCGCTTGGTGCGCTCCCTGGGGGTGCTGGCATTGTCCTTTGGTGGCGCCTCCTCCAGCGTTACCTGTCCTCGATACACCTTGGTGACCTGGCGCGGTCGCGCGGCGGCTTCGGCCTCTTCGGCGTCCTGTTGAGCATCGCTCAGGGCGTGGTTCCAGGGATCTCCGGCCAGTTGTAGCAGTTCTTTGATGAGTGTTTGGCAGATGACGTCCTTACTGTGCCGATGATGGGTGACCAGCTCGTCCAACAGCTCCGGATTGGCGAGTTTGACGGAAGGTTTCAGATCGGCGGGCACGCGCCGGCGAATCTCAAACACCAGTTCAATCATGGGTTTGGTGTATTGCATTCCGGTCTCCGGTCATAGTGACGTGTGGGGCGATCGGGAATGCTGCAAAAAGCTGGCCATGGTGGGGTTTTTATGGCTTTGGTTTGGGTGCTTTTCGGAAAGTCCGGTCCGGTGTGGGGTAAACCATTCCAAGACACGCCGTGAACCCATCCCTGGGGGCTCGGATCGCGGGTCCCCCGCTCTACGGTCTTGGAATGGTTTCCCCCACACCGGACCTCCATGCCACCGTCGCGTCTGTAGCAGTGGCACATGGGTTTTTGTGTAGCACGCAGTTGCGTAGGGCGGATAAGGCCAAAGGCCGCATCCGCCGTTACCCTCGGTTCAAGGTTGCTGCGTGTCCTGGAGTGGTTTCCCCCGCACCGGAGTTCCGTGCCACAGTCGCGCCTGCGGTGACGGCACAGTGGGTTTCGTGTGGCACGTAGGCCCGTGGAGGAGAGCCCCCTTTCAAGACCGTAGAGCGGGGGACCCGCGATCCGAGCCCCCAGGGATGGGTTTACGGCGTGTCTTGAAAGGGGGCTCTCCTTCACGGGCCGGACTCGATGAACCAACGCGCACCACTTTTGGTGACGGCTGCGCCAAAATAGTGCGGATGTTCAATACTGCTGCTCGGGCGTTTCAATCCGGGCATAAATCTCGCTGCTGCCGTCGGTCTTCAGCAACAACACATCGTACGGGTCAAAACGCTCGCCCATCTCCATGCCCGGACTGCCTACCGGCATGCGCGGTACGGCCAGGCCCAGAGCGTTTTCCGGTGGGCTGTTCAGAAACTGGCGGACCAGCTTGGCCGGAACGTGACCCTCGAAAATATAGCCCTCCTCAGAGACACCGGTATGGCAGGAGGCGTACTCGGGAGCGATCCCCAACTGCGCCTTGATGGTCGCCATCCGGCTCGGGTGCTCAATGGCCGCCTCGAAGCCCTCGCCCTCCATGTGCGTAATCCAGTCCTCACAGCAGCCGCAGGTCGGGCTTTTGTAAACCGTCAGTGCAGTGGCCTCGGCAGAATCGGGCGCGGCCGACGTGCTGTCGGAGCTGGCGCTCGTTTCGGTCTCCGGCGCCTCTCCGCAACCGGTCATAATGAGCAGCAGGGCCAAGGCACAGGCTAAGCGTTTGAGCATGTCAGTCATCCAGTCGGTGGTCCATGGTGCGTGACGGCTGCTGGCAGCGGCTGTCACCGATGATTTGGGCGGGTACGCCGGCGGCGATTTTGCGGCAGGGGACGGACTTGAGCACCACGCTGCCCGCACCGACCGTGGCGCACTCGCCGATCTCGATATTGCCAAGAATCTTGGCCCCGGCGCCGATCAACACGCCTTTTCGGACCTTGGGATGGCGGTCGCCGCTCTCTTTCCCGGTGCCGCCGAGGGTGACCGACTGCATGATGGAGACATTGTCCTCCACCACCGCCGTTTCGCCGATGACGATGCCCGTGGCGTGGTCAAACATGATGCCCCGACCGATACGGGCCGCCGGGTGAATGTCCACCGCGAACACCACGGAAATACGGTTCTGCAGAAACAGCGCCAGGGCTTCCCGGCCGTGCTGCCAGAGCCAGTGCGCGACCCGGTAAGCCTGGAGCGCATGAAACCCTTTGAAGTACAGGAACGGTGTGCTCGAGGAGTCGCAGGCGGAGTCCCGCTCGTTGATGGCCAGCAGGTCGGCCCGCACCGCCTCGCCAATACCCGGGTCGTCCGCCAGTGCCCGCTCAATGACCTCGCGCATCAGCATGGCCGGCATGGCCGGGCTGTCCAGCTTGTTGGCCAGGTGGAAGCTCAGGGCCGCTTCCAGGGTGTCGTGGTTGAGGATGGTGGTGTGCAGAAAGCTCGCCAGTACCGGTTCGGACTCCGCCTGGGCGCGGGTCTGACGGCGAATGTCTTCCCATACGGGGTCACTGCTGACGGGAGCGAGTTGGGCGGTCATGGGCCATCCTGTAGAGTGTCGGGTGCATTGCAGAGTATGGTTGAGCCATTATTGGGCTTGGGCGCCGAGATTTCCACCCCCGGTACGCTACACTGGCATAAATTCAGGCAGGAACAACGCAATGGTCAAATGGCAGGCTCATCACATTCTGTGGCTCTCGCTGGCGGCGGCGCTGGCAACCATGGGGCTGAAGGCCCTGGCGTGGCAACTGACCGGCTCGGTGGGTTACCTGTCAGACGCGCTGGAGTCTGTGGTCAACCTTCTGGGGGCCGGGTTTGCACTGACGATGTTTCAATACGCGCGTCGCCCGCCGGATGACGGTCACCCTTTTGGGCATGGCAAGGCCGAGTATTTCGCAGCGGCCTTCGAAGGGGGCATGATTTTCCTGGCCGCGCTGGCCATTCTGGTGGCGGCGGGCGAGCGACTTCTGAACCCAGAGACTCTACAGGCTCTTAATCTGGGTACGGGACTGTCGGTGGGAGCCGCGCTGATCAACCTTGTTGTGGCCCGCTTGCTGCTGCGCTACGGTCGTGCATTGCGCTCGCCAGCGCTTGAAGGTGACGGACGGCATTTGATGACCGACGTCTGGACGACTGTCGGGGTGGTGCTGGGCGTCGGGCTGGCCAAGTGGACTGGCTTGCTGTGGCTCGACCCCGTCGTGGCGATAGCTGTGGCGCTGCATATTCTTCATGAGGGCTGGCAGCTGCTGGCCAAGTCCGCCAACGGGTTGATGGATCGGGCCCTGAGCCCCAGAACCCTGACAAAGCTAGAGCAAGCACTGCAGGCCATGACCCCGGAGAGTTGTGGCTTTCATCGGCTGCGCACCCGGGCCTCCGGCGCCCAGCAGTTTGCCGAGGTGGACCTGCAGGTGCCCGGCGACTGGACCGTGCGTCGGGCCCACGACCTGGCCGATGCGGCGGAGCACCGACTGGCGGAGTTGGGGGTGGTGGCGACGGTTCACATTGAGCCGGTGGGCAGCCACGGTACCGATGCCCGGCGGCATTGAGGTGGGTTATTGGTCGGCGCTATCGGCGGATGCCCGCACCTCNTTGGCCAGNGTCTGCAGCGGCCGGGAGTGAAACTCTCGCCGATANAGAACCGCCACGGTCAGCGTNGCNGCCAGAATGAACAGCCAGGTATTGAACAGCCAGGGCAGCACNGAGAGCGAAAAATAATAGGCGCGCAGGCCGTAGTTGTAGCTGTGCCCCGCCTGATCAATGACTTTCGCACTGGTGGTGGCATAGCGGGCNCGCTCCTCCTCGGTGATGNCNGTGTCGTTCGCCAGTGGCGCGGCCCCCAGCAGAATGGAGCTGAAGCCGTATTGGCGCACGGCCCAGGTCAGGGTGAAAAACGCGTACACATAGATGGCCAGCAANAACAGNANCTTGAACTGCAGTTGTCGGGANGTCATNTCCCGGTTAAAAAACGGCAGNGCGGTNAGNGTNTCGTGAACCTGTTCGATGGACGCCAGAACCGTAATCAGACCNGCGATCACAAAGATCGAGGTNGANGCCAGAAACGTGGTCTGTCGTTCCANTCCNGCGATCAGCGCGGTATCGCCAATGCGGTTNTCNCGCCGCAGCATCGAATGCATCCAGCGTTTGCGGTAGATCTGCAGTACGGANGACAGGCTGTAGGACACCCGGGCNCGGTGTCGGGCGAAACTGGCGTAGCCAATCCACACGGCAAAAAACCAGGTGACGGCCAACAGGTTCAGCCAGTTATGTGCAGTCATTGTCANAAGGGACCTCGTNANAGTGNCTCAATCATACGTCAAAGATAGCTCGAAAACAGCCAGAAAAACGCATCGCGCANTCGCTGCCAGAGGGGGCGTTGATCCAGCTCGGCCAGGGTGATCCGCCGGCTTCGCGCGGTGGCCTCNTCGAGGTGGGCGTGCAGTTGTCGGGTNAGGTCCGCATNAAACCACTCNACGCCCAGCTCNAAATTCAGGCGNAGGCTGCGGGCGTCGAGGTTGGCGGAACCGGTCATGGCGTAAGCATCGTCGACCAGAATCAGTTTGCTGTGGGCGAACGGCGCCGCTTTGTAAAAGACGTCCATATCCCAGAGCAACAGCTCCCAGAGCATGTTCCGGGTCGCCCAGTCGACAAAGCGCAGNTTGCTGCGCTCGGGCAGAATGACCTCCACTTTGACCCCCCGCAACACGGCGGCCTGCAATGCGGCCACCATTTCGTGGTTGGGAAGAAAGTAGGGCACCATGANCCGGATGCGCTCCCGGGCCGCCGTAAATACCCCGATCAGGGTCATCGACAGGTGATTGAGGTTGTCGTGGGGGCCGTCNTCAATCAGGCGGCAGACGCTGCGGCCCGCCGTGGGACAGGGCAGNTCGGTGAGCGCGGGCTTTCGGCCGGTCACCAGATCCCAGTCGTGGCAGAACAGGTGGGTCAACTCGGCCACCAGAGGCCCGTTCACCCGGAAGTGGACATCCTCGGTGGGGTGGCGGTTGTGGGGGTTGGCCACCATATGCCGATCATCGATGTTGATNCCACCGAAAAAGCCGACCTGCTGATCCACAACCGCAATTTTGCGGTGATTGCGNAGGTTGATATCCAGCGACGGTGGCAGCAGCGAGGGCGGCGTGAACAGGGCCACGCTCACANCGGCCCGGCGCAGNGCGCGNATGGCNNTNCGCCACGAATAGCTGGTGCCGATCCCGTCCGCGAGCACATAGACGGCAACNCCCCGGNCCTTGGCCCGGATCAGGGNNTCAATCACCNCNCNGGCCTCACCCCGGTGNCCGAANAGNTAGGTGGACAGCAGAATCCAGTGACGGGCNTCNTCAATTGACCGNAGTAGCTCGGGGAAGAAGGCTTCACCNTTGATCAGAATGTTGGCCTGGTTGCCCGGCAGCAGNGGCTGTCCGGTTGCCCGGCTCCCCACCCGGGCCAGATCCGGGTTGGGTAAAGTGTCGATCAGCGGATCGGGGTTGAGCAGCAGGGGCGGGCTGGTGCGGTCGTAACCAAAGAACATGACCGGCAGGTGGTGGCCGGTGAATACCTGGGCTTTGGTGCGCAACCGGTTGATCCCGAAGAGGAAGTAGAGNAGCGGCCCGGCGACGGGGAAAAGCAGANTGACCCCGATCCAGCCCAGNGCCGCGCGGTGATCCCGNTTGTAAATCAGGGCGTGCACGGCGGCGANGGGCATCACGACCAGATGGAAAAGCGCAATTATCCAATAGAGCATAGGCGGTCCGTTGGGCGTCCGGGGGGTATACTGTCCTGTGCCTATGCTACCGCATTGGCCGNAGAATAAAATGACACGCTTGGGNGCCACTGGCCTGCCCGGAACAACAGGAGGAAATNATTGATGTCCGCCCCCCTCTGGATCAGTCACCGTGGCCTGTGNGACCGGGCCACGGAAAACACGGCCAATGCCTTTCGGGCNGCGTTGGATGCCGGGTTTTCGCATCTGGAAACNGACCTGCGCAGCACCGCGGACGGGCACCTGGTGCTTGCCCACGATGANGACCTGAGCCGGGTTGCCGGGCNTCCACTGAAAGTCACCGAAGCGACCCGCCNNGAGCTTGAGCAGGTTCGCCTGAAGGGAGGGGAGCCACTGTTGTTTTTTGANCAGTGGCTGGAGGANTTCGGACAGCACCACTGGATTCTCGANATTAAACCCGAATACGGNGAGCGGACCCTGGCCCTNTTGTTGGCGCAGTGGCNGGGCGANGGNCANGCGCTGTTGAGCGGNCGCGCCCGGTTTCTGTTCTGGGACCCCCGTCAGNANCGACTGCTGCTGGATGAGCAGCCCGAGATCGAGTGCATGGNGCCCATGCCCGAGTGTCGACGCGCCGGACTGGCCTGNGNGGCGGGGNTNCCGCCTCTGGCGGGTATTCAGNCCGGCNCCACTTANTCGCTNCCNCCCAGGCTGGCNGGTGTNCGCCTNTTNCGCCCGGCCNTGGTGGAGCGCTATCGNCGCCGNCANGGGCGGGTGCTGGCNTTTCTNCCGGAGAGTNAGCGGGAGGTCGATTGGGCACTGGAGTCCGGGGTCGANGAGGTGNTGACCAACTATCGCCCNGGATGAGTGNNTGACTCCGCCCANAGCGGGACACNGGCNNCNGCTTCTGTTAAGGTTCCGCCTCGGCGCGCTNACNGCGNCGGGTCATGAAAGGAGCAGACAATGAATAATTCACACAGGAATCTGAAGGATGATTTTGCCGAACTCACCCGGCATCTCCCTCGCCTTCCGGGAATCGGATTGGGCCTGCTGATTCCCCTCGCCCTCCTCATCCTCTGGGGCGGCTTTACCAGTTTTTACACTGTTCAGCCTGAGCAGCAGGCAGTGGTCAAGCGCTTTGGTGCAGTGGTGGCGATCACCGATCCGGGCCTGCANTTCAAACTTCCCTTTGGAATCGACAGAGTACAACGTGTCGCCTCGGCCCGGGTGCTCAAGCAGGAGTTCGGCTTTCGTACTGTCGGCCAGCGGGGCAATGAGGCCAGTCGTTATTCCAGNCAGGATTTTACCGGCGAGTCGGCGATGCTGACCGGTGATCTCAATGTGATCAACGTCGAGTGGGTGGTGCAGTATCGCATTCAGGATCCNATCAAGTATCTTTACCAGCAGCGCGAGCCCGACACCACGCTGCGGGACATTTCCGAATCNGTCATGCGTCGGGTGGTGGGTAACCGCCTCGGCTCGGAAGTGCTGACCGTTGGGCGGGTGGAAATCGCCCAACTGGCGCGTGANGAAATTCAGCAGGTCATGGATCGCTATAACTCCGGCTTACACATCATTACCGTCGAGCTTCAAGACGTTGTGCCGCCCCAGGCAGTGCGCCCCGCATTNAACGANGTGAACGAAGCCCGACAGGAGCGCGAGCGGATGATCAACGAAGCCACCAAGCGCGCCAACCAGCAGATTCCCCGCGCCGAAGGTGAAGCGCAGCGTCTGATCGCTGAGGCCGAAGGCTATGCCACCGAGCGGGTCAACCGAGCCTACGGGGAAACCGCCCGCTACCGCGCCATGCTGGAGGAATACCAGAACGTGCCCGAAGTCACCCGCTCGCGTCTGTATCTGGAAGCCATGGGCGGCTTGTTGCCCAAGGTCGGCCAGGTATTGATGGTTCAGGACGATCAGGTCGGCCCCTTGCCCCTGATGAACATTCGCGATGCGCGCCAGGAGGCCAAATAATGAAAGGTGGAATTTTTGCAATCATTCTGGCGGCGGTTGCCGTTACCGTATTTTCGTCGGCCTACGTGGTGGATGAGGCCGAGCAGGCCATCATCGTTCAGTTTGGTGAGCCCCAGGGCGATGTGGTCAGCGAGCCCGGCCTGCACTGGAAGCTGCCCTTCATCCAGGAGGTGCGCCGGTTCGATCGGCGGCTGTTGATCTGGGACGGCGACGTCACCCAGATTCCGACCCTTGGACGGGAATTCATTCAGGTCGATACCACGGCCCGCTGGCGCATCACTGATCCGTTACAGTTCCTGCGTAGCGTGCGCGACGAGCGTGGCGGTCGAAACCGCCTGGATGATATTGTCGATTCGGTGGTGCGGGATATTGTCTCGGGTACCGAGCTCGAAGAGATTGTCCGCTCCGGTGACTGGAATGTCGATGTGGATGACCTCGACGAAGTCGAACAGGATCGGGACGATGTGGCCCTGACCAAGCGGCCGAAACTGGGGCGGGAAAAACTCGAGGCGGAAATTCTCAAAAGCGCCGCCAAGATGACCCCGAGCCTGGGGATCGAGCTGATCGATGTGCGCATCAAGCGCCTGAACTACATCGATTCGGTGCGCCGCCAAGTGGAGAATCGCATGATTTCCGAGCGCCAGGCCATCGCCGAGCGTTTTCGTGCCGAGGGGCAGGGGCGCAGCCTGGAAATTACCGGTGAAATGGAGCGTGAGCTGCGCCGGATCAACTCCGAGGCGGCGCGTACCGCGGAGGAAATTCGCGGTAACGCCGATGCCGAAGCGATCAAAATTTACGGTGAAGCCTTTGGGGCGGACCCGGAGTTTTACGCGTTCCTGCGCACTCTGGAAACCTACTCGGCGCTGGGCGATAACACCACACTGATGATTCGGGCGGACTCAGACTTCTTCCGCTATCTGGAAAGCAAGGAGCGTTAAGCGAGCCCCTGCTTTTCTGGAAAAGTTCTAGAAAAGTGCCAGTGGCGGCTCGTCCAGAGCCGCCAACTGTTCCCGCAACTCCAGAATGTGTTCGCCCCAATAGCGTTCGGTATTGAACCAGGGGAAGCTTTTGGGAAATGCTGGGTCCTGCCAACGACGCGCCAGCCAGGCGCTGTAATTCATGATGCGCAAACTGCGCAGCGCCTCAATCAGGTTCAGTTCCGCAAAATTGAAATCACAGAACTCCTGATAACCCTCCACGATTTCCGACAGTTGTGCGGTCTGTTGCTCCCTTTCCCCCGACAGCAGCATCCACAGATCCTGTACCGCTGGCCCGTTGCGGGCATCGTCAAAGTCGACAAAGTGTGGTGCATCATCCCGCCACAGAATGTTGCCCGGATGGCAGTCCCCGTGCAGGCGAATGGGGGTGTATTCGGCGTCGGCAAAAATGCGCTCAAGGCGATGGATCAGATCCGCCCCCAGCGTTTCATAGGAGGGGCGCAGACTTTCGGGAATGAATGACTCGGATAGCAGAAATTCGTAACTGTCCACCGCAAAACTCTGTACGTCCAGGGTCGGGCGATGGGCAAACGGACGGGCCTCGCCCAGGGCGTGAATGCGCCCGAGTACCCGGCCCAGAGTCAGCAGTTGATCGAAGTCATCGAGATTGGGAGCATGGCCGCCCTGGCGGGGGTAAAGAGCGAAACGAAAGCCCTGGTATTCGCGCAGGGTGTGACCCTCGACATCGGGTAAGGGGGGCACGACGGAGACTTCCAGGTCCAGCAGGTCCCGGGTAAAGTCGTGTTCTTCCTGAATTTGCGCGTCGCTCCAACGCTCCGGGCGGTAGAACTTGGCGATCAACGGTGGACCTTCTTCCATGCCCACCTGATACACCCGGTTCTCATAGCTGTTGAGCGCCAGAATGCGCATGTCACTCAGGTAGCCGCTACTTTCCACCGCATCCAGGACCAGATCCGGCGAGAGCGCTTCATAAGGATGTGCGGATGTGCTCATAGTGCCCTCCCAAACCGGCATTGTACCGGTTATGGGAGGGCGGATGGGAGATCAGTCGAGCGAGCGGCTGCCCCAGATGGCCACACCGTCCACCGACAGTGCACTGAAGGTCACCACAAACTCCTGTTCCGACGGGCTCCACAGGCGCGCGGCCACGCCCTCGAAGGTGCCTTCGTCATCCAGGGTCACAGTGATGGCGTTGTCCGCCCCGAGGGTCCAGTCACCGCTGGCCTCGCCGGAGATCTGACCGCCGTCTTCCAGCTCGATGGTCACGGAGCTTTTGATCTGGGCGGTGATGTCCAGGCCGTGGTTGANCAGCTCGTAGGTGCCCGGTACGTCGGCTTCGCTNATGCTTGACTCGATGGTCTCGTCCGTCTCAGACGTGGGCACATAGCGATGCGGTGCCACCACCGGCCAGCCATCGGCATTGATGAACAGTTCGTGCACACGGACTTCGTGCTGTTCACCGCGTCCGGGGAAACGAGTGTGGAAGAACATCAGGTGTTTGCCCAGGCCTTCGTCGTAATAGGCCGAGTTATGTCCCGGGGAGACGTAGCCATTGCCGCCATCGGCAAACTGGAAGTTGCCCATCAGCTTCACCGCACCGTCTTCAATGGCCTCGTCATCAAAGAAGGTGCTGCCGTCAGACTTCACGTCGGCAACGTCATTGCCCTCGTAGTCGTAGTAGGGGCCCCCTGGGTTTTCGGCTCGGGCCACGCGAATATTGTAGGCACCGTTGGCGTCCAGACCGCCGAAGGAGCTGAACAGGTAGTAGTACTCGGACTCGGGGCTGTAAAGCACATAAGGGGCTTCAATTCGGGTGTGGTTGCCGCCCATCAGGTGGGTGCCGTAACCCTGNTCCGGCAGCGGTAAACCGGTGTCCGGATCCATCTGCANNATNAACAACCCGCCGGAGTAGGAGCCGTAAGTCATCCAGAGNTTACCTTCATGNTCGTAGAACGTGTGCGGATCAATAACGTTCGGGTGGATGAAGGAATTGTAGGGATCGGCGATATAGCCCTCGGTCACCGCGCCTGGCTCAAGCGCACTATCCGCTTCGGAGCCCGAGCGCAGGAAAATCTCTATGTTCTCGTAGGGCCCNTCGATATTGTCGGCGACAGCGATCCCCATGGCCGANTGNGGNGCATCGCCCCGGCAGGCGTTGTAGTACATGTAATACCGCCCGTCACTCTTGAGCTGAATGATATCGGCNGCCCAAAGGGTGTNGGCATCGGCCCAGCCNAGNGCNTCGGCCANCTCTTCGGTGACNTCGTCAAACANGGGGTTGGCNGNNGTAACGCNATCGGCGACCCGCTCCCAATTCATCATGTCATCGGTNTTGGCCATGGAGAGGTGCGAACCAATCACATAGTAGTCGCTNCCNACCTTGGTCACCGAGGGGTCGTGGACCGCAATGTTGGTAAAGGTTGGACTGACCGATCCCTGAGGGCTGTCNTGGTCGTCATCCTCNGGCGTTTCCTGATCCGGNCTATCGTTGTTCTCAGGCGCCTCCTGACTGGGNCCGTCGGAATTCGTCGGGGCTTCGCCACCACCGGAACCGCCGCCNCAGGCGGTCAGGAACAGACTCAGGGCCAGCGCGCTGACCGCGGTCGGAAAGGGGANCCCNAGGNTCTTGGTATTGCGTGATGTCATGGTATTTTTGCCTCGCGNTATCNGGCGGAGCGCCACAAGCGATGTTCGCCCGCCAGGTTGTATTTATTGANCTTACGCTCAACAAACTACCATGATGTAATATGGTAATACAAATAGATCGAGGCTATCGGGTACATCGGGTNCTTTGATGGGCNTNGGGCGANTCCGGCGTCCGGGCCAGTGCCCAGACTTCCANNGANCNGGCTCCCGCCTCCCGTATAAGCCGGCTCAGTGCCCGCACGGTGCTGGTAGTGGTCACNACATCGTCAANCANGGCAACCCGCCGTCCCGCAAGGCGCTTTTCGNNGCGGGGNTTCAAGGAAAANGCATGGCGCAGGTTGTGGATGCGGGCGGTTCGGGTCAGCCCCTGTTGGGCGCGGGTCGGCNGGGGTCTTCGCNCCACCCGGCTGAGCACCGGNAGGCTCAGNGCCCGGCCCAGGTCGTGGNCCAACAGTTCCGTCTGGTTGAAACCGCGNTTTAGCCGACGGGTCCAGTGCATGGGGACCGGGANCAGCANCTCCGGCCAGGTCTCTTCACNCTCTTCCTCCCGCTCNGCCCTGAGCAGCCCGGCCANCAANCCGCTCAAGGCCNGGCCCGATGCCAGTTTGCGGCGGTACTTNAAGGCGTGGACCAGGTNGTCCAGAGGGTAGTCGTAGGTCCCCAGGACCCGGCAGCGTTCAAAGTCTGGCGGTGCCTGCAGACAGTACCCGCAGTAGCGACTATCCACGGACAGCGGCAGGGCGCAGGTCAGGCATTGATGNTCGTGGCGGGCGAGGTAGGGNAGANCGAATTCGCACCCCGGGCACAGCAGGTCGGCACCGGGTTGCGAGCACAGCAGACAGGATCGGGGCANNCGGGNCAGGGTGGCCATGAGGCCCTTGAGTCCATTCCACTTCAATCCATTCCTCTTCAATCCATTCAACATGGGGGGGTAGTCCTTTGGTTNGTGGCTTGCAGGTAGATCATGACTTCTCGGGCCGCTGACGTCCAGCCCCGAAGGCCCAGGCCGCCGGATGTGCGACCCTGTGGGCGAGGGCGCTGTAAACCCGATCNGGGCATTTTGGTTGACAGCGGCCNGTGGGCCGCTACTATAGAGGGCTTTTGGACCTCAAACACACCGGGATCGAACCATGAACGCCACCGCACAACCGCCGATTCGCCACGACTGGACCCGGGACGAGATTCTCGCCCTGTTNGACCTGCCGTTCAGCGACCTNATGTTTCAGGCACAGACNGTGCACCGCGCCCACTTCGATCCCAATCANGTGCAGGTCAGCACNCTGTGCTCGATCAAAACCGGCGCCTGCCCGGAAGATTGCAAATACTGCCCCCAGAGTGCCCGCTACGACACCGGTCTGGAGCGCGAGCGTCTGATGGCGGTAGAGAAAGTNCTGGAAGAAGCCCGGGCCGCCAAGGCCAGCGGCGCCACCCGCTTTTGCATGGGNGCCGCCTGGCGCAGCCCCAAGAACCGGGACCTTAACTACGTCACGGACATGGTCAAAGGNGTCAAGTCCCTGGGCCTGGAAACCTGNATGACGCTGGGNATGCTCGACGAAGGGCAGGCAAAAACCCTNGCCGAGGCGGGCCTGGATTACTACAACCACAACCTGGATACTTCTCCCGAGTATTACGGCGAGGTGATCACCACCCGTACCTATCAGGANCGTCTGGAAACCCTGGACAACGTTCGCAAGGCCGGNATGAAAGTCTGTTGTGGCGGTATTGTCGGNATGGGNGAAGANAAGACCGACCGCGCNGGTCTGTTGCAGCAANTGGCCACCATGCCGGACCACCCGGAGTCGGTACCCATCAACATGNTGGTGAAAGTGGCCGGCACNCCCTTNGCGGAAGAGGAAGACCTGGACCCNTTNGAGTTTATCCGCACCATTGCGGTGGCCCGGATTCTGATGCCTCAGTCGCATGTCCGTCTGTCNGCCGGGCGCGAGGAGATGAACGACCAGATGCAGGCCATGGCCTTCCTGGCCGGCGCCAACTCGATTTTCTACGGCGANAAACTGCTCACGACCGCTAACCCGGAAGCCAATAAGGACATGCAGTTGTTCAAGCGCCTGGGGATTCAGCCCGAGCAGCGCGAAGTGCATATCGACGAAGCCGAGCAGGATGAGGTCGAGCTGGCCGGGGCGCTGGAAGAGGCGCGCAACGACCAATTCTTCTACAACGCCGCCAAGTAAGCCGTGCCCCACGCCTCTCTGGATGCGGCGCTCNGGCCCGCACTGACGGCTCGTCGGGCCCAGTCTCTCTATCGCCAGCGTCGNACGCTGGCCTCCCCGCAGGGCCCCGAGGTGGTGGTCGATGGCCGCCACCTGGTNGGTTTCTGCAGCAACGACTATCTGGGCCTGGCCAACCACCCGGATGTCATCAAGGCATTCAGAGCCGGCGCCGATGATCTGGGGGTGGGCAGTGGAGCCTCTCANCTGGTNTGCGGCCACTCCCGCGAGCACCATGCCCTGGAAGAGGANCTGGCGGCGTTCTGTGGCCGCGAGCGGGCATTGCTGTTTTCCACCGGNTACATGGCCAACCTGGGCACGGTGACNGCCCTGGTGGGCAAGGGCGACGGCATTTTTGAAGACCGNCTGAACCACGCCTCACTGCTCGATGCCGGGCTGCTGAGCGGGGCCCGTTTCCAGCGCTTTTCCCACAATGACCCGGAACACCTGGAGCGCCGCCTCGCGGGCTCTGATGCCAGGCGTCGCCTGGTGGCCGTGGACGGCGTGTTCAGCATGGACGGTGACTGCGCCCCACTTGTCGATCTCGCCCGGGTCGCCAATNCGCACGNCGGCTGGCTGATGGTGGANGATGCCCACGGNTTCGGCTGCCTGGGCGAGCGCGGNGCGGGNACCCTNGANGCTCAGGGNGTGGCCGAGGCGCAGGTNCCGATTTATATGGCGACNCTNGGCAAGGCCCTGGGNACCGCCGGAGCNTTTGTGGCGGGCAGCGAGGCCCTGATCGAAACGCTGATTCAGTTTGCCCGTAGCTACATCTACACCACCGCGTTGCCACCGGCGGTCGCGGCGGCGACCCGGGCGAGCCTGCGGCTGGTGCAGGAGGAGGCCTGGCGTCGGACGGAGCTCAATGAGCGCATTGTACAGTTCCGGGACGGCGCACGCGCCCTCGGGCTTACCCTGATGGACTCCCACACGGCGGTCCAGCCGGTGCTGATTGGGGATGACCGCCGGGCACTCGCCCTGGCCTCCGCCCTGGAGCAGAAAGGCTACTGGGTGGTCGCTATTCGCCCACCCACCGTACCTAAAGGCAGTGCCCGACTGAGAGTGACCCTGAGTGCCGGCCACTCCCGGGCACAGGTGGCCGGGCTGCTGTCCGCGCTGGCGGACAGTCTCCATGAACTTGCGTCTGTGGAGGCGCCGTGACAGACCCGATGATTCCCCTGAGTGCGCCCCGGGAGCTCGACGCTCCACTGGCCGCCCATCACTTTCCCGCGCTGGTATCGACCTCGGCCGAGCCCCTGGTGCTACTTCACGGCTGGGGTTTTGACAGCCGCAGCTGGGAACCCCTACTGCCCTGGTTGCGCCAATACAGCGATGTCATTGCCCTGGACTTGCCGGGCTTTGGCGACAGTCCGGCCGGTGCGGATTTCTCGCTCGATAGCGTACTCAATGCCATTGATCAGAGCCTGCCGGCGCAGGCCACTCTGGTGGGGTGGTCTCTGGGCGGCATGCTTGCAGTGGCACTGGCCGCCCGGCGGCCGGAGCGTATAACCCGCGTGGTCACCCTCGCCAGCAATCTGCGCTTTGTGGCGGATGCGCGCTGGCCAGAGGCCATGGCGCCGGCCACCAACGAGCGATTCAAGCGCGATTTCGAGCGCGCCCCTGCCAAAGGGCTGAAACGGTTTCTGGGCCTGGTCGCCCATGGCGATCAGCGCGAGCGGGACGTACGCGCAGCGCTGGCAAACCTTCAGCCGGAGCCTGAACAGGTTCGGCCTCAATGGGGCCAGGCGCTGACGCTGTTGTCCGACCTGGATAATGCCCGTGCCTTCGAGCAACTGCGGCAGCCCGGTCTGCACCTGTATGCCGAGCACGACGCTCTGGTTCCCCTGGCCGCTGCCGGTCAGCTGCCGGCGCTCAACCAGCGCCAGCGGGTGTCCGTGGTGGCCGGGGCGGGGCACGCCATGCATTGGAGTGAGCCAGAGCGGGTGGGCGAGGCCGTGCTGCACTTTCTGAATCTGACCACCGGGCAACTGGATAAGCGCCGGGTCGCTCACTCGTTCAGCCGGGCAGCCACCAGTTACGACAGTGTCGCGCGGCTGCAGCGCGCGGTGGGAGAGACGCTACTGAATCAGTTGGGCGGGCAGGACCTTGGGGTGGTGGACACCCTGGTGGATCTGGGCTGCGGTACCGGCTATTTTGGCGAGCGGCTGGCCCACCGGCTTCCCGAGGCGCAGCTGATCGGACTGGATATTGCCGAGGGCATGCTCCGCTTTGCCCGTCAGGAGCGCGATATTCCGGCTCTGTGGCTGTGTGGTGATGCCGAGGAATTACCCCTGGCCGATGCCAGTGTGGATCTGGTCTTTTCCAGCCTGTCGGTCCAGTGGTGTGAACACCTGCCGAGCCTGTTCGGCGAGCTGCAGCGGGTGTTGAAGCCGGGCGGGCGGCTGCTGTTTTCCACCCTGGGGCCGCGCACGCTCTGGGAGTTGAAAAGCGCCTGGCAGCGGGTGGACGGCTACGTTCACGTCAACCGCTTTCCTCCCCAGCGGGCGGTTGACGACGCACTGTGCCAGGCGGGGTTCCAGGGCACCGAGTGGCTGCGCGAGGAGCGGGTGCTGCGCTACGAGGCGCTGGCCGACTTGACCCGGGAGCTCAAGGCGCTCGGGGCCCACAATGTCAACCGGGGGCAGCCGGAAGGGCTCACTGGGCGACAGAAAATTCAGGCGCTCAAGGCTGCCTACGAGCCGTTCCGGGAGGACGGACTCCTCCCCGCCAGCTACGAGGTGTATTACGCCGCTGCGCGCAAACCTTCTTAATCCGATGTTGAAAGAGAACTGCACACCATGGCAAAACACGCGTTTTTTGTCACCGGCACGGACACCGGTGTGGGTAAAACCTGTATCGCAGCCGGCCTGCTTCAGGCCGCCAACAGTCGGGGTCTGACCACGGCGGCGCTCAAGCCGGTGGCCGCGGGCTGTGAGCGGACCCCGGACGGATTGCGCAACGAGGATGCCCTGTTGTTGCAGTCGGTGGTCAATCCGCCCCTCGATTACGAGCAGGTCAACCCCGTGGCCCTCGAGCCGGCCATCGCGCCCCACATTGCCGCGCTGGAAGCCCGGCGGCCCCTGTCGACCGATCGTCTGGCAGGCTATTGCCGCGGTGTTCTGGGGCAGGCGGACTTTACCGTCGTCGAGGGCGCCGGGGGCTGGCGAGTGCCGCTCAATCCGGCTGAAACCCTGGCGGATCTGGCCCGACAGCTCAACTTGCCGGTCATTCTGGTGGTGGGGGTGCGCCTGGGTTGCCTGAATCACGCGCTGTTGACCGCCGAGGCGATTGCCCGCGATGGCTTGCCGTTGGCCGGCTGGGTAGCCAACGTGCTGGACCCGGATATGCCGCGTCTGCGGGAGAATGTGGACGCGCTTGGGCAACGCCTGCGAGCGCCGTTTCTTGGCTGGGTACCGACACTGTCTTCGCCGACCCCCTCTGCCGTTGCCGAGCACCTGAACCTGGACCCCCTGATCGGTTAGTTCGTTCGGTTCTATAAATGGCCGTTTTACTGCAAAAAACTCTGATAAATTGCCGGTCTTGATTGTTTTTTGGTCAGTTGGCGCGCTAAACTAACGAGGACAGCGTTCTCAGATCGGCCGCTCAGGCCGCAATGAAAGGGGGTATACGATGGAAATTGGTTCTGCCGTCAATCAGGCCTTGATCGGCATGCAGCGCAGCCAGTCTGAAATGACCAGCTCGGCGCAGCAGATCGTCCAGTCGGGCACCGTGCCCGCGACCGAATCGGCCTCCAGCCTGCAGATTGTGGAGCCTCTGATCAATATCGAGGCCCAGCAGCAGGTGTTTGACAGTAACGCCCGGGTGCTTGAAGCCGCCGATGAAAATGTCGGTCGGCTGATTGACACCATGGCCTGATAGCCGCCTTCGATCATGGCCTCGGTCATTCCCTCCAATTTTGCCAACGCCGTGGCGCCCTTTGTGCCCGCCGGGCGTGCCCCTGTGGGGCAGGAAACCGAGGACCTCAGAGGTTCCAGCCTCCAGCCCCTGGAGGAATCGGCCGAGACGGCCCGAAGCGAGAACTTCCGCTCCCCCGATCAGCGCCCCGGAGAAACCGATCAGCAGTGGCAGCAGCAGGAAAGCCGCGACCCGCGTATTCGCTCCAGCGCTCCAGAGACCGATCAGCCGCCTCCCTTTGAAACCAATCGCAACGACCGGGTCACGCTGTCCGCTTCCGGCCAGGCGGCCCTGGCGTCAGAGGCGAGTATCGGTCAGTCTTCCGGGGCTCAGGGCGCTGGTTTGACGGCTGAATCCGGCGCGTCGCCGGCCAGCCCCGCATCCGATGATCCTCGCAGCGCTTTCCGCGACAGTCGGGAGAAGCAGCAGGCGCTGGAAACCCAGGCCGAAATCCGCGAGCTGGCGGCCCGGGATCGTGAGGTCCGTCAGCACGAGCAGGCCCATGCGGCCCTCGGCGGTCGTTATGCCGGTGCCCCCCAGTACGACTTCGTGCACGGCCCCGATGGCGTTTCCTATGCGGTGTCGGGAGAGGTCCCCATAGATACCAGCCGGATACCGAACGACCCTCAGGCGACCATTGAAAAAGCGCAACAGATTCGGCGCGCGGCCTACGCGCCGGCCGAACCCTCCGATACCGATCGGCGGGTGGCCGCTGAAGCGGCGCAAATGGAAGCTCAGGCACGCGCCGAATTGCGCCAGATGGAGGCGCAGGAGGCCGAAGAAAGGCGTACATCGCCGGATGAGGAGGGCGAATCCAGTGCGCGGCGAGACGAGCTCAGTTCGGAACGTGAGCGCGAGGAGGCGGAGCGGGAAAACCGCCGCAGCGAGCTGGTTGAGGATGCCCGTCAGCGCAATATCGACACCTACATCCAGTTGGTCGGTCTCAGCGGCCTGACCAGTGAGGGGCGCTCCGGTAACCGCCTGGATCAGCGTATTTAAGTCCCGCCACGCCGCCGCTTTTGCCGGCCCGTTTCCCGTTCTATACTGTCTGCCTTTGGCGCCGCCGAGTCGGTGCTCCGGTTGAATGATGTCCTCGTGGAGGCAGGCAGTGCATAAACCTCAATTGACCCCGGAAGATCAGGCGCGCGTTGATGCGGTTACCCGTCGGGGTGTGAATAGTGTCGAGCGCAAGCCGTTCCGGCTCTGGACGTTACTGGGAGTGATTTTGCTGGTGCTGACGATGCTCAGCGGGGTGAGTTTTATGATTGCCCGTATTCAGGGCGTGGTCTGAGTGACGCAACCGGCGCGCCCTGGTGGGGCGCCGGTTGCGTGCACGTTACTCGCTGACCGTAATGGTGATCTTCTCGGATACCACCGGCTCGTCGTGAGGACGGTGCAGGTGGTCCCCCAGCAGGAGCTGCAGCGTGTGCTCGCCGGGCTCCAGCTCCACCGTCGTCTCGGTCTGGCCGCCGCCGAAGTGGACGTGTTGATCGTCCGCCGGAATCGGCATGTCCAGGTCGGGCAGTGTCTCCAGGTCAATCAACAGGTGATGGTGCCCGGTATTGTCCCGCTCAACGCCCGCCGGGGCCACGCCCATGCCCTTGAGGCCGAATTTCACGGTGACCGGGCTGGTGACCGTATCGCCATCGCTCGGGGAAATGATATAGGCGCTGGGACTGTCGGCCTGGGCGGAAAGCGCCGCCAGGGCAAGGGTGGCGGTGCCCAGTAAAGTGCGTAGTAGATGTGTCATCGAAAACCTCCGTGCATTGGGTCATGGGAATGAAACCTGATGGCGTCATTATAGGTGTTAAGGATACGGCTCGATACCGTGGCCGGATGCTCAAGTGTAAAGAAGCTTAATGGCGCAAGTATTTGAAATAAGTTGAAATTGGGGTTGACCCACCCTGGGTGTATGCCTATAATTCGCCACCTCGGTTAGGCAGTGCCGCCGAGTTGAAGGTGCGGGGTGGAGCAGTCTGGTAGCTCGTCGGGCTCATAACCCGAAGGTCGTTGGTTCAAATCCAGCCCCCGCTACCACTTATTTTGGAAAGTTGATGAGTGACCTTTATACGGTGTTCAGCTTTCCCAGTCGGTCCGAAAAGAAGCCGGCGCTCGAATAAGCCCCTGTCATGGGGCTTTTTTGTATTTGTAAAAAGGGGTGCACCCCCGCCACAGAGGCCTGTGGCCGCAGTTTCGAAAATGGGCCTCTGGCCCATTTTTTGTAACTGCCCTTCGTGGCAGTTGCTCTGCGGGCCCGCGTCGGACGCGTTTACATCGCTCCCGGCGTTTATTTTTCAGGGCGGCACCCCGCCACACAGGTGAACCGATTTCATGGCGTCCAAACAGGAACAGCTGCACGCGCTGATCGCGCCCGTTGTTGAAGCGCTGGAGTGTGAACTCTGGGGGTTGGAGTATCTGACCCAGGGGCGTTACTCCACGCTGCGCATCTATATTGATCGCCCGGGTGAGGAAGGCGTTAATCTGGAAGACTGCGAACGGGTCAGTCGTCAGGTGAGCAGCCTTATGGATGTGGAAGATCCCATTACCAACCGCTACACCCTCGAGGTGTCATCGCCGGGAATGGATCGGCCACTGTTTACGCCCGAACAATATGCGCACTATATCGGTGAAGTGATTTCATTGAAGACCCGGGCCCCGGTCGCGGGTCGGCGCAAGTTCAAAGGTCAATTACAGGCGGTTGAAGGGGACTCGGTAGTCTTGATAGTGGATGGTGCGGAGCACACGCTGTCGATCGGGTCGATTGAAAAAGCGAATTTGGTCCCACGCTTTTAATTAAGTGCGGTGAAGGAGTTTAACGAGGCAAGCTCATGAACAAAGAAATTTTGTTGGTCGCCGATGCGGTGTCAAATGAAAAAGGTGTGGAAAAAGAAATTATTTTCCAGGCCATCGAAACTGCGCTGGCCACGGCAACCAAAAAGCGTTTTGATGAGGACTCGAATATTGAAGTTCTGATCGATCGTGCCACCGGCGACTATGAAACCTTCCGTACCTGGGAGGTGGTCAGTGATGATGTGGTGGCCGAGCTGGGCACCCAGTTGACCACTGAAGAGGCGGCTGAAAAAGATCCCGACCTCAAGGTGGGTGATATCTGCCGCGAGAAAATCGAAAACGTCGAGTTTGGCCGGATTGCCGCCCAGACTGCCAAGCAGGTGATCGTACAGAAAGTTCGTGAAGCCGAGCGCGCCCAGATGGTGGAAGAGTATCGCGACCAGGTCGGTGAGCTGGTCAGCGGCACCGTGAAAAAAGTGACGCGCGATAGTATCATTGTGGACCTCGGCAATAATGCCGAAGGCCTGTTGCCACGGGACCAACTGGTCGGTCGGGAGATCTTCCGGGTCGGTGATCGCGTGCGCGCTCTGTTGCAGGACGTCCGCAATGAAACGCGGGGGCCGCAGCTGTTCTTGAGCCGTTCCTGCCCGGAAATGCTGATCGAACTGTTCAAGATCGAAGTGCCGGAAATTGCCGAAGAAGTCATCGAGATCAAGGGCGCCGCACGGGACCCCGGCCTGCGCGCCAAGATCGCCGTCAACACCAACGATGGTCGCATCGACCCGGTCGGTGCCTGTGTGGGCATGCGCGGTTCCCGCGTTCAGGCCGTGTCCAACGAGCTGGGCAACGAGCGGGTGGACATCGTGCTGTGGGACGACAACCCCGCGCAGTTCGTGATCAACGCCATGTCGCCGGCCGAAATTGAATCCATCGTGGTGGATGAAGACACTGGCTCCATGGACCTGGCGGTCGGGGAAGACAATCTTGCCATGGCCATTGGTCGCGGTGGTCAGAACGTCCGCCTGGCCAGTGAGCTGACTGGCTGGGACATCAACGTGATGAGCGTGGAAGAGTGGCAGTCCAAGCAGGAAGAGGAATCCGGCAGTTATATTGAGCTGTTCATGAATGCGTTGGATGTCGACGAAGATGTGGCTGGCGTTCTGGTGGAAGAGGGCTTCACCTCCCTGGAAGAAGTGGCCTATGTACCGCTGGATGAAATGCTCGCCATTGAAGGTTTTGATGAAGACATTGCCGAAGAGCTGCGTGCGCGCGCCAAAGACGCGCTGCTGACTCAGGCCCTGGCCTCGGAAGAAAGCTCAGAGCCGGCGGATGACCTGCTCAATATGGAAGGTATGGATGAGGCCCTGGCGAAAACGCTGGCGGGCCGCGGTATCGTCACAATGGAAGACCTGGCTGAACAGGCTATTGATGACCTGCTGGACATCGACGGCATGGATGAAGAGCGCGCAGCGGCGCTGATCATGAAGGCGCGCGAGCCCTGGTTTGCCTGATTCCTGAACGGTTAAATTGATTCAGGTCGAGCACCGCGGGCAACGAACAACACTGAGGATACACAATGGCAGAAGTAACAGTTAGCGAACTCGCCAAATCTGTGGGCGCACCGGTCGAGCGTCTGCTGAAGCAGATGCAAGAGGCCGGCTTGAGCCAGAAAACCGAAGACGCACTGGTGTCTGACGAGGAAAAGCAAACGTTGCTGACCTACCTCAAGACCAGCCATGGGGAGTCTTCGGACGGGCCCAAGAAGATTACGCTCAAGCGCAAAACCACCACTACCCTGAAAACCGGTAGTGGCGCGGCGCGCAAGACGGTAAACGTGGAAGTGCGCAAGAAACGCACCTACGTCAAGCGCGATCCTCAAGAAGTGCAGGCCGAGGAAGAGGCGTTGGAGGCCGAGAAGATAGCGGCGGAAAATGCGGCGGCCGAAGAAGCTCGCGCACGCAAGTTGGCNGAAGAGAAAGCNGCGGCCGAAGCGAAAGCCGCGGAAGAGGCGGAAGCCAAAGCNCGTGCCGAACAGGCCGAGAGCAGCGCGNAAGCGCCTGCAGACGAGGCCAAGACCGAAGAGGCCAAGACCGAAGAGGCTAAGTCNGAAGAGACCCCGGCGGAGCCGACGCGTCCGTCCTTTGTNGACGACGCGGAAGAAATCCGTATTCGCGCTCAGGAGCGTCGCAAAGCGGAAGAAGCCAAGCGCGAAGCCGAGCTGAAAGCGCTTGAAGAAGTGCGTCGTGCCCAGGAAGAAGCTCGTGCNGAGCGGGCTGCGGCAGCACCGGTGGCGCCGCCGGCCGAAAAGGAAGACACCAAACACGGCAAGAAAGAAAAGCGTCACAGTAAGCCGTTTGATGAGGAAGAAGGTAACAAGCATCGCAAGCGCGCCGGCGGCAAGGGCAAGCGTTCCATGGGCCCGAAGAAGAACTCCAAGGCCGATATTTATGCGATGGTGGAAGATGAAACGGAATCCGAAGAGGTTCTGGCTCGTCGCCGCAGTGTGCGCGCGGCCCACAAAGCCTCTAACAAACACGCATTCAAAAAACCGACAGGTAAGATTATTCGCGACGTAGAAATTCCCGAGACCATCACNGTGGGCGANCTGGCCCAGCGGATGAGCGTCAAGTCGGGCGAAGTGATCAAGCAATTGATGAAAATGGGCGTTATGGCCACCATCAACCAGCCGCTGGAGCAGGANACCGCCCAGTTGCTGGTCGAAGAGTACGGCCACAACGCNGTGCTCAAGAGCGAAGACGAAATCGAGCACAAGCTCGAGGAAGAGCTGGAAGTGAAGGTGCAGGGCGAAGGTAAGCCGCGCGCCCCGGTGGTGACCGTGATGGGTCACGTCGACCACGGCAAGACCTCGCTCCTGGACTACATTCGTAAAACCAAGGTGGCCTCCGGCGAAGCCGGTGGTATCACCCAGCACATTGGTGCCTACCGGGTGAAAACCAGCCAGGGCGAAGTCGCCTTCCTGGATACCCCCGGCCACGCCGCGTTTACCGCCATGCGTGCCCGCGGTGCNCAGTGTACTGACGTGGTGATTCTGGTGGTGGCCGCCGACGATGGCGTGATGCCCCAGACCGAAGAGGCGATTCAGCACTCCAAGGCCGCCGGTGTACCCATCGTGGTTGCCATCAACAAGTGCGANAAGGAAAACGCCGACCCNGAGCGGGTGAAGAACGAGCTGGCCGCNAAGGAAGTGATTCCGGAAGAGTGGGGCGGTGATACCCAGTTCATNGAAGTCTCGGCCCACACCGGCGCCGGTATCGATGAGCTGCTGGAAGCCGTGTCTCTGCAAGCCGAAATTCTGGAGCTCAAAGCGGTAGAAGATGCGCCGGCTCAGGGCGTGGTGGTTGAATCGCGCGTTGAGAAGGGCCGCGGTGTCGTGGCGACTCTGCTGGTACAGCAGGGCACCCTGAACCACGGCGATCTGGTGCTGGCTGGACAGAGCTATGGCCGCGTGCGCGCCATGACCAACGAGCTGGGCCAGCAGGTCAAGTCCGTCGGGCCGTCCTCGCCGGTTGAGATTCTGGGCCTCGATAATGCCCCTAGTGCCGGTGATGACTTCGCCGTGCTGGAAGACGAGCGTAAGGCTCGTGAAGTTGCCGAGTTCCGCGCTGACAAAGAACGTAAGGAAAAGCTGCAGCGTCAGCAGGCGGCCAAGCTGGAAAACATGTTTGCCAATATGGAAAGCGACCAGAAGAAAATTCTGCCGGTCGTGGTCAAGGCGGACGTGCGCGGCTCGCTGGAAGCCATCCAGTCCTCGCTCATGGAAATCGGCAACGAGGAAGTGCAGGTCAACATCGTATCCTCCGGTGTCGGCGGCATTACCGAAAACGATGTCAACCTGGCGTTGACCTCCGGTGCCATTGTCTTTGGTTTCAACGTCCGGGCGCCGGCCGGTACCCGTCGTCTGGCTGAGAACGAAGGCGTCGAGATTCGCTACTACAGCATCATCTATCAGCTGCTGGATGACGTGAAGAGCGCCCTGAGCGGTATGCTCGAGCCGGAGCGTGTCGAAACCATCGTCGGTATTGCCGATGTGCGCGAAGTGTTCAGCTCGCCCAAGTTCGGCCAAGTCGCCGGCTGTATGGTGACCGAAGGCACCGTGTACCGGAACAAGCCGATTCGCGTTCTGCGCGATAACGTGGTGATCTTCGAAGGGGAGCTTGAATCCCTGCGTCGTTACAAAGACGATGTCAACGAAGTGCGTAACGGCATGGAGTGCGGTATTGGCGTGAAGAACTACGACGTGAAGGTCGGTGATCAGATCGAAGTGTTCGAAGTGAAGGAAGTTGCCCGTCAACTGTAATTCACCCACCGCTCGATAGCGCATGCCCCGGTGATGAGAGTCGCCGGGGCATTCCTGTCTTATAGCGCAACACGATCAGATATGAGGTGAGCTGGCAATGCCCAGAGAATTTACCCGCTCGGACCGGGTGTCCGATGCGATCCAGCGGCTCCTGGCACAGTTGATTCCCCAGGAAATCCGCGACCCACGCATCGGGATGGTAAACATCAACGATGTCACCGTGACCCGTGATATGGCCTTCGCCAAGGTGTACGTCACCTTCGTGGGCAATGACAGCGACGAGCAGGGCGTGGAAGGCGCCAAGCGTCTGAACGGTGCC
This sequence comes from Marinimicrobium sp., assembly GCF_002695945.1. Taxonomy (NCBI): domain Bacteria; kingdom Pseudomonadati; phylum Pseudomonadota; class Gammaproteobacteria; order Cellvibrionales; family Cellvibrionaceae; genus Marinimicrobium; species Marinimicrobium sp. The sequence goes on from NZ_NZQP01000012.1 coordinate 173,705, forward strand.
GCGGGCTTCCTGCGCACCCTGCTGGCCAAAGAAATGAACATGCGCACGGTTCCGCGCCTGCAGTTTCTGTACGACAAGACGGCCATTCGTGGTCAGGAGCTGTCCAACCTGATCGATCGGGCCGTGGCGGATGACAAGGCCCGTCACCACGATGAGTCCGACGGGGAGGCCTGATGGCGCGTCGTCGCAAAGGTCGTCCGATTGACGGCGTACTGCTGCTGAACAAAACTGCCGGGATGTCCTCCAACCATGCATTGCAGCGGGCCAAACGGCTGTTTTTCGCCGCCAAGGCGGGGCATACCGGCAGTCTTGATCCCCTGGCCACCGGGCTGTTACCGCTGTGCTTTGGTGAGGCCACCAAATTTTCCCAGTTTCTGCTGGATGCGGAGAAGGGTTACCAGAGCACGTTTCGCCTGGGTGTGGTCACCAGCACCGGTGATGCCGAGGGTGAGGTGCTGCACGAGGCCGACGCCTCGGGCGTGACCCGCGAACAGGTAGAGCGGGCGCTGGAGCAGTTTGTGGGGGATATTGAGCAGGTTCCGCCCATGTTCTCGGCGCTCAAACTCAACGGCCAGCCGCTGTACAAACTGGCCCGGGAAGGTAAAGAGGTCGAGCGCAAGCCCCGGCCGGTGACCATCCACCGGATCGATCTGCTGGACTTTCGGCCGGGCCCCCAGGCGGAGATTGACGTCGAAGTCCTCTGCACCAAGGGCACTTATATTCGTACCCTCGCGGAAGATGTGGGCCAGGCTCTGGATTGCGGCGCCCGGGTTGAGCGGCTGCACCGCACCCTTAGCGGGCCCTTCGATGTGGCCAACGCCGTCAGCCTGGAAGCGCTGGAGGCGGAGCGGGGCGAGGGGATGGCGGAGTTGCTGGACCACCACCTGCTGCCCGCGGACACCCCGGTCGCGGCCCTGCCGGCGCTGGTACTGCCCGCCGACAGTGCCTACTACTTCCGCCAGGGCAACCCGGTGATGGACCCCCAGGTCTACCGTCTGGGCGATGAAGGTGATATGGTGCGGGTCTTCGGTGAAAGCACCGCAAGCTCGGAAGANCCCCGATTTCTGGGCCTTGGCGAGCTGGACGACGAGGGTCGGGTGGCGCCCAAGCGGCTGGTGGCCGCCAGCGTGCCCCAGTGACTCTCGGCGAATGACAGCGTTCGCTGGCGCAAGCCGGCAACCCCGGAGCCTCGGCTTCGGGTACACAACCCACCTGTAAATATGCGCGGGTGCGGCTGTTTCTTTTTACGGCATATTACAAGAGGAAATGATTATGGCACTGAGTGCTGCAGAAAAAGCTGAAGTGGTTAAAGAGTACCAGCAGGCTGAAGGTGATACCGGTTCTCCGGAAGTTCAGGTAGCGTTGTTGACCATCAANATCAACAAGCTGCAGGAGCACTTCGCNGATCACAAACAGGATCACCACTCGCGCCGCGGTCTTATCCGCATGGTTAACCAGCGTCGTAAGCTGCTGGACTACCTGAAGGGTAAGAGCACCAAGCGTTATGCTGACCTGATTCAGAAACTGGGTCTGCGTCGGTAAGAGTTCTGTGCCCGCTTTGCGGGCACATTTTTTTCCGCTCTTCGGCCCCGGTGGGCCGGAGGGCTGTAAAACCGGCTCCGGCGAATACTGTATCCCCCGCGAGCCACCAGTCGCTTGCACGACAACTCGAATTGTTTCCAGGCTATGTTGAAGTATTTGCTTTGAATTATTCCGAGTCGTGACCGCACACAATTGAACGAAAGTGAAGAAGAGAAGGATAGAAGAGTGAATCCGATCATCAAGAAATTTCAGTACGGCGGCGAAACCGTCACCCTGGAGACCGGGCGTGTTGCCCGCCAGGCAACCGGCGCCGTCATGGTCACCATGGGTGACACCTCGGTTCTGTGTACCGTGGTAGGNGCCAAAGAGGCCAAGCCNGACCAACCGTTTTTCCCCCTGTCCGTNCACTATCAGGAACGCGCCTACGCGGCCGGTAAAATNCCCGGCGGTTTCTTCAAGCGCGAGGGTCGTCCCTCCGAGAAAGAAACCCTGACCTCCCGCCTGATCGATCGCCCGATCCGTCCGCTGTTCCCNAAAGGTTTCATGAACGAAGTGCAGGTCGTGTGCACCGTCATGTCTACCTGTAAGGAAGTGGATCCGGATATCCCGGCNATGATCGGCACCTCCGCCTGTCTGGCCGTGTCNGGCATTCCGTTCGACGGCCCGATNGGCGCCGCTCGTGTGGGCTACACCCAGGACAATGGCTACCTGCTCAACCCCAACTACGCTGCNCTGAAAGGCTCNGAGCTGGACATGGTGGTTGCCGGNACCAAAGANGCGGTTCTGATGGTCGAATCCGAAGCCAAAGAGCTGCCGGAAGACATCATGNTGGGNGCGGTTCTGTACGCNCACCAGGAAATGCAGGTGGTNATTCAGGCCTGTGAAGAGCTGGCCCGTGACGGTGGCAAGCCCCGTTGGGACTGGACTCCGGTCNAGCAGAATGCCGANCTCAAGGCNAAAGTCGAAGCCGGTTTCAAAGACGGTATCGGCGAAGCCTACCGCATTACCGACAAGGCCGAGCGCTATGCCAAGCTGTCCGAGCTGCGCTCNCAGGCGGTAGAACAACTGGCCACCGAGGAGTCNGGTGTCAGCGCCAGCGAAATCGAAGGNCTGTTCGCCAGCGTGGAAAAGCAGCTGGTGCGCTCGCGCATCATNGCCGGTGAGCCCCGNATCGACGGNCGCGACAGCGCCACNGTTCGCCCGATNGAAGTGGAAGTGGGTGTCCTGCCCAAGGCCCACGGCTCNGCNNTGTTNACCCGTGGTGAGACCCAGGCNNTNGTNGTGGCCACCCTNGGTAACGCCCGCGACTCCCAGATCATCGATGCTCTGGAAGGNGAGCGCAAAGACCCCTTCATGCTGCACTACAACTTCCCNCCCTACTCNGTAGGCGAGTGTGGTCGTATGGGCGGTACCGGTCGTCGTGAGATCGGTCACGGCCGTCTGGCCCGTCGCGGTGTGGGCGCGGTTCTGCCCAAAGAAGACGAATTTCCCTACACCCTGCGTGTGGTCAGTGAAATCACCGAGTCCAACGGTTCCAGCTCCATGGCCTCCGTCTGTGGCGCCAGCCTGGCGCTGATGGACGCCGGTGTACCGCTGAAGGCGCCGGTGGCCGGTATCGCCATGGGTCTGGTGANAGACGACGACGGTTTCGCCGTTCTGACCGATATCCTGGGTGATGAAGACCACCTGGGTGACATGGACTTTAAAGTGGCCGGTACCACCAGTGGTATCACCGCGCTGCAGATGGATATCAAAATCCAGGGCATTACCGAGCAGATCATGGAGATCGCTCTGGAGCAGGCCCTGAGCGCCCGTCTGCACATTCTGGGTGAAATGAACAAGGTGCTGGGCAAGTCCCGCGAAACCGTGAGCGACAATGCGCCGCGCTTTGAAACCCTGAAAGTGCATCCGGACAAGATCCGCGACATCATCGGTAAAGGCGGGGCGACCATTCGNTCCATCACCGAAGAGACCGGTGCGTCCATCGACATCGACGATGACGGTACCGTCAAAGTGTACGCCGACGATGGCGACGCGCTGAAGGCGGCNGTGGCCAAGATCGAAGAAATTACCGCCGAGGCGGAAATTGGCGCGATCTACGAAGGCAAAGTGGTCCGTATTGTCGACTTCGGTGCGTTCGTCAACTTCCTGCCGGGTAAAGACGGTCTGGTACACATCTCCCAGATCGCCGATGAGCGCGTGAATGCGGTCAGCGATTACCTGAAAGAAGGNCAGATGGTGAAGGTCAAGTGTCTGGACGTCGACCAGCGCGGCCGCATCAAGCTGTCCATCAAGGAAGCCAACGCCGACGCGCAAGCGGACGCTCCGGCCTCCAGCGAGGAAACCACCGAGGAGTAACCCTCCCGGTGAGTTACCCATAAAAAAACCCGCCAATCGGCGGGTTTTTTTATGGACGGCGATGCTTAAAAGGTCGTGTAGGGGCCGAGCGCAGCGGTAAAACGCCGCATCCGCCGTCACCAATACACCTACGCCTTCCAAGCCAACAAAGGATTCAACCACCGCATCAACGGCCCGGTAAACCGCATCGGCGCATCCAACACCGTCAAACAGATGCAATCCTCATTCTGCAGTGCCGTCGGGCTGTGGTGGTGGCTCGGGTCCCGGGCGATGTAGTCCCCGGCGTGATACACGCCGAGCTCATCGGAAAACCCGCCTTTCAGGACCACAGTCAACTCGTTGCCCCGGTGCGTGTGCACGGGCACCTTGGCGCCGGCTTTGATGCGCTGCAGGGTGATCCGGGCGCTGCCCATATCCACCACATTGGTCAGATCGTACTTGGCGATCTCGCGGGTCTGCTGCTGCCAGTCAAGCTCATCCAACGAGGACGGCAGGTAGCGTTCCAGGGGGTTATGGTAGCGCTTGGAGACTGACGCGCCGGTTGGCGCTTCCGCGCGCGGCTCTTCAGAACCGATGCGTGCCATCAACTGCTCGAAGCCCTTGTCCAGAGACTCGTTCTGCACATCGCTGCGCTCCGGAATCTGGTCATCATTGGCCCCCACACTGGCTGGGCGGGTTTCCGACAACAATACGCCGCCGAGCGCGTTCAGCTTGCGCAGTTGGCTCTGGCATTGCAGACAATACCCAAGGTGTACGGACACCGCGAGTGCCTGTGCTAGCCCCAGGCTGCCGGCGGAGTACTCCAGCAGGGTCAGGTCGTCGGGATGATGTGCACTCATAGTTCTGTCGCCTCTAACATCACTCTTAACTTCTTCATGGAAAGCCGCAGACGGCCTTTCAGTGTTCCCAGGGGGACGTTCAACTCTTCCGCCACCTCTTGGTGGGTCTTACCTTCATAATAGACTTTGCGCACCGCAATCATCTGATCTTCCGGCAGCTCAAGGATGGATTCCTTCATCTTCTTCTCTGTCGAGCCCGCCTCGATGGACCGGATAGTGGTGTCCTCCGTGGGGATCTGCCACAACTCTTCCGTATCCACCGTCATTTCAGCCTTGGTACGGCCCTTCTTACGGAGCAGATCAATGCGCTGATTCCGGGTAATGGTGAAAATCCAGGTCGAGGCGGATGCCAGAGAGTCGCGGTACTTGTCGGCATTTCGCCACACGCTGGTCATGACTTCCTGAACGAGCTCCTCGGCCTGCTGGTTCATCCCCTGATTGATGGCATAGGCCTTGATTCTGGGCGCGAAGTGGTCATACACCTTGCGAAACGCGGCGGTGTCGCCATGGTGGGCGACCCGACCCAGCAGTTCCCCCCAATCGGGGCCCTCCCCGTTACCGGGGCCTGTTTTACTCATTGATTGTGCCTTAGTCCGCAACATACAGCGCCTCGCTCGTCCTCTATTCTTTTCGGATTCGGCCGGGGCTCCGCCAGTGGGGGGCAGAACAACGGAATAAACCCATATACGGAGGTGCGCGGAGTCCGGATCATTGCCTGGAACACAAAATCCCCGAACCGGTGATCCGGGGGGCGAAATCGCCCGTATTTGAAGACACAAGCGCTATCACAGAGTATAGGAGATCGGAATGCACCCTGTCTCGCTTCTCCGGGTAATCCCGGCACTCTGAGCGTCCCGCCTCCAGAGTCTGACGGGTTACCCCCGTTAATCTGCGAGCTAGCCCTTTCGCCCGGTCTTGACCGGGCTTTTTTTCCTCCCTTCGCCCTCCGGCTCATCCCGCGCGCGCCACCTTGCGGCCAACGGCCTGAAAAATGTGACAAATGTCGCACGCTGTGGCACATTGGCAAGTCCCTACCTATGCTTATGGGAAGCCTCTTTCGTGGGGCTTGGGCAAGTCCCAGAACCGACTTGCGCCGCAAGCGGTAGCGTCCTGATGCCAGGGCGATCCAGGGTAGGTACGACACGGGATCTCGGATGATCTGCCGATGAGGACAATAACAGTGACGATCACGGAAACGACCACTGGAGAAAACATGACTGACCCCCGACACAGCGGAGCCGGAGCATCGGCGCCGGATAGCCTGAACGACCCCCAGGTGGTGCAGCACCTCAAGCACGCCCGCAGCCTGATGATGGATTATGCCCAGCGGGTGCTGCCCGTATTCTGGCGCGAGTGGTGCGCTCGGCTGGAGGACTATGCCGAACGGGCGCGCTCCAACAAGGAGCAGATGGCCCTGTACGAATACAAGCGGATGATCGAGGCCTCCCAGCACGAGCTGGAAGAGGATATTGGCCAACGCCTCAGCAATGGGTTCGTCAAATTCAAAAACCGGATGCTCAATACCCTCACCGGTGAGGAGCGCTTCAGCGGCGACATGCTCGCTCTGGTGGAGCATTCGGATCTCGAGGAGACCATCGCGATCACCTCCATTACCCATCGGGCCGACAGCTTTTTTGCCGGTCAGCTCTGGGCGCTGCAGCAGCGTCTGGCCTTGTTGAATGGCGGGGAAAAAATCGACGAGCGCAGCAACCCGGTCAGCCCGGTGCAGTTCTGCGAGGCGCTGCGCAAAGCCCTGCTCAATATCACGCTCGATAACAAAACCAAAATCATTGGCTACAAAACCTTTGATAAAGAGGTCATTGGCGCCCTGGATGAGCTCTATGAGGAGCTCAATAAGTACTTTATCGAGGAAAACCTGCTTCCCAACCTGCGCTATACCGCTCTGGTGGATGACTCGCCCCAGGGCGCCGAGCCCAGTGAACAGCCCGACGCCGGGGAAGAGGTGCCCATGAAGGACGGCGTGCCCCAGCGGCGCGCCTCGGACCGTCTTCTCAGTGGTACCGCCACTCCCGCCGACACCCAGTACCAGGCGGGGCTCTACAACGCCATCCGGCTGTTGCAGAACCATATCGCCCACCAGGTGGCCCCGACCGGAGGAGCACCCGGCGGGTCAGGTCCCGCCGGCGAGCCCGCCGTGGGCGCCACCCCCTACCCGAGCGGAGGGGGCAAGCCCTACAGCAGCCAACAACTGGTGGGGGTTCTGCAGAGTCTGCAGGCCGAAGCACTCAGCCAGACCCAGGCGGCCGCGTCCCAGAACGAGGCCGGGCTGGTCACCACGCCGCAATCGATTCAGACGGTCAGCCAGCAGATGCTGGCCCAGGTGGCGGCCGAGAGCGATGAGCCCGGAACCGTCGACCCCAGCGATCTGGACACCATCGACCTGGTGGGCCTGCTGTTCGAGTACATGCTCTCGGATGACAACCTGCCGGATTCGGTTAAGGCGCTGCTCAGCTACCTGCACACCCCGTTTCTCAAAATGGCCTTTATCGATAAGGACTTTTTTGAGCAGACCGATCATCCGGCGCGGGTACTGCTCAACAGCCTCGCCGAGGCGGGGGCCCGCTGGGTCAGCAACGATGGCACCAGCCAGTACGACATGTACAACAAGATCAAAACCACGGTGTTCCGGTTGTTGGCTGAGTTCAAGAACGACGTTCGTCTGTTTGCTGAGGTGCTGCTCGAATTCAATGCCTATACCCATAACCTGGCGCGCCGTCAGGAACTGATGGAGCGCCGCGCGCTGGAGAAAGTCCAGGGCGAGGAAAAGCTGCGCGAAGCCAAACAGCGGGTCAACGACGAAGTGCGCAAGCGCACCGACAATCGTGAACTGCCCTCGGCGGTGCTGCTGTTGCTGCTGCAGCCCTGGTCCGATTACCTGTCGTTTGTGATTCTTCGCTACGGCGAAAATGCCGATAGCTGGCGGCAGTGCCTGAAGGTGATGGACGAGCTGCTCTGGACCCTGGAGCCCAAGACCCTGGAGGCGGATAAAACCCGCCAACTGGATATTCAGGATCAGGTTATCCGGGCGCTGCAGTCCGGCTTTGACACCATCGGCTACGATCAGGGCAAGGGCAAGAAACTGCTCGAAGCGGTCGCCTCGCTGCAGAAAATGGCGCTGCAGAGTCGTCGTCCCGAGCCCGCCCCGGCACCCATGCGCTCCAAGCTGGAGAGTATCGCCGCCGAAAAGGCCGGACATAGTCGGGTGGCGAACGAACCGGTGACCGAAGAAGAGCAGAAGATTGTCGACAATCTTAAAATGATCGAATTTGGTACCTGGTTCGAGTATGAGGGTGGCCGACGCCTGAAAGTCGCCTGGTACAATAAGCGCACCCTGCACTACATGCTGGTGGATCAGCAGGGGCGCAAAGTGGCGATGAACTCCGGGTTGCAGTTGGCCCGCGATATGATCGCCGGTCGGGCCCGGATTATTGCCGGAAGCACCAAGCCCTTCTTTGAGCGTGCCCTGGAAAACATCTACCAGCAGCTTAATGCCAAAGTCGGTGGTCACTCCCAGGAGGAAGCACAGAATGATTGATCATCAGCGGCAATGGGCGCGCTATGCAATTGATGAAGCGGTGGATGTCTATGACAACCTGCGGGACCTGTATCTCGGGCGCCTGGTCAACATCAACGCCCACGGTCTGATGATCATGGGGGATCAGCCTCTGGATGAGGACAAGCTGTACAAACTGGATCTGCACCTGCCGGAAACCCTCAATGGTCGCAACAGCATCCACCTGGGAGTGGACTGCCTCTGGACCCGCAACGCCGATCATAACGGCAAACACTGGTCGGGCTTCAATATTATCGACGCCTCCCCGCAGGCGCTTGAAGACATCGAGACTCTGATCCAGCACCTGGGTCAGCCGTTGGCGTAACCGTTCCGGTTGCGCCGAGCGGCGTGGGCTGCATCGGCTTCTTGTATACTAGTAGACTTCCATAAAAGTAAAAATGACTATATCATGCGGTCTGGTACCCAATAACCCAAGAAACCCGCAAAGAGAGTAGGTCTTATCTATGAAAAAGCTCCTGGCGATCGGTCTGGCCCTGGCCTGCACCCTGAGTGCCCTGGCTACCCACGCTGAAGACGGTTACGACATGTGGCTGCGTTACCAGCCCCTGAGCGATAGTTCCCTGGTCAAGGACTACCGCAAACAACTGGGAACCCTGGTGGCTCCCGACGGCCCGGCCGTCATCGAGTCGGCCGCGCAGGAGCTGCAACGGGGCATTTCGGGCCTGCTGGACAGGCCGCTGGAGCGCAGCGACTCGCTGGCCCGGCGCGGCTCGCTGGTCATAGGTACCCCCGAAACCTCCGAGCTGATTGCCAGCCTGGGCTGGGAAGACCGCTTGGCGCAACAGGGGCCGGAGGGGTTCCTGCTGGAAACCACCCGGATTGGACGTCGCGATGTGACCGTGATCGCCTCTGAGGGTGACCGCGGTGTGCTCTACGGGGCTTTTCATCTGCTTCGCTTGCTGCAGACCCAACAGGCCATTGAGGAGCTTGCCATCGCCGAGGCGCCCAAGGTCCAGCACCGCGTGGTAAACCACTGGGACAATCTCAACCGACTGGTGGAGCGCGGCTATGCCGGCCTGTCACTCTGGGAGTGGGGCACCCTGCCCGAGTACAATGAAAACCCGCGCTACCGGGATTATGCGCGGATCAACGCCTCGCTGGGGATCAACGGCACCGCCATCAATAACGTCAACGCCGACCCGCGTATTCTCACGGATCAGTTCCTGGAGAAAGTGGCCGCGCTCAACGAGGTGTTTCGCCAGTACGGGATCAAAACCTACCTGTCCATCAATTATGACTCGCCCCGGGCCTTCGGTGATCTGGATACCGCCGATCCGCTCGACCCGCGAGTACAGCAGTGGTGGAAGGACAAGGCCAAGCAGATCTACAAGCACATTCCGGATCTGGGGGGCTTTCTGGTAAAAGCTGACTCCGAGGGGCAGCCCGGCCCCCAGGGGTATGGACGCAACCATGCCGACGGGGCCAACATCCTGGCCGATGCCGTCGCACCCTACGGCGGGGTGATTTTCTGGCGCGCTTTCGTTTACTCGCCGGAGCAGGGCGACCGCTTCCGTGAGGCCTATGACGAGTTCAAACCGCTTGATGGAAAGTTTCGGGACAATGTAATCGTTCAGATCAAAAACGGGCCCATCGACTTCCAGCCGCGCGAACCTTTCTCACCCCTGTTTGGCGCGCTGGAAGACACCAATATCATGATGGAACTGCAGGTCACCCAGGAGTACTTTGGATTCTCCAATCACTTGGCCTACCAGGGCCCGCTGTTTGAAGAAGTGCTGGATGCCGACACCCACGCGAAAGGCGAGGGCAGCACCGTCGGCAAAATTCTCGGAGGTGAGGTCTTTGAATACGAACAGACCGGTATGGCGGCGGTGATCAACCCCGGGACCGATCGCAACTGGACCGGTCACCCCTTCGTTCAGTCCAGTTGGTATGCCTTTGGTCGCATGGCCTGGGACTATGAGCTCAGCTCCGAGGCGATCGCCGAAGAGTGGATGCGCATGACCTTCACCAACGACCGCCGCTTTCTCGACCCCATTGGTGAAGTGATGGCGTACTCCCGCGAGGCGGGGGTCAACTACCGCAATCCGCTGGGTCTGACTCACCTCTTTGCCCAGGGCCACCACTATGGTCCGGCGCCCTGGTATGACGAAGCCGAGCGGATGGACTGGACCGCCTGGTACTACCATCGGGCGGACGAAGACGGCATCGGTTTCGATCGTACCGAATCCGGCTCCAACGCCATCGAGCAGTACCATGGACCGGTGCGGGAGCATTTCGGCAATCTGGATCAGATCGACGAAGATTACCTGCTGTGGTTNCACCATGTGGGCTGGGNCTACAAAATGAACTCCGGCCGTACNCTCTGGGANGANCTGGTNCTNAAATACGACGAGGGCGTGCANCAGGTGCGGGANATGCAGGCCGAATGGGNGAAAGTGCAGGGGCTGATCGACCGGGAGCGCTACGAGCATGTCAAAGCGCTACTGGANGTNCAGCTNCGCGANGCCATNCGCTGGCGCGACTCCTGCGTGAGTTACTTCCAGAGCNTCAGTGGNCTGCCCCTGCCGGAAGGGTCGCCGGAGCCGGAGCACGANCTGGAGCANTANAANAAGCTGGAGCACACCTTCTACGTGCCCGANCCCTGGCACCCGAAGGGCAACGACCGGCGGGTCGACTATTGATTGAGNGGTGAACCCGTNGGGCCCGATACGGAGTGTCGGGCCCGNCTTCTTCTGGGGTATACTNGNAAAACNANGACAAGAACTGACCAGACGAGGCGANAGTGGCAAAGTCAGCAGCGAGCATTCCTTCCTCCAAAAAACGCCGAATCGCTGGCAACCGGTCGGTGTCCGCTCAGATTTTTGANTTCATCCGGGATGCCATCGTCAGNATGGAGTTTCAGCCCGGGCAGATGATTCCCGAAACNGCNCTNGCCGAACAGTTTGGTGTCAGCCGCACNCCGGTGCGCGANGCGCTGATCAANCTGGCCAATATCGGNTTTGTTGATGTACTCCCNCANCGGGGCACCTACGTCTCGAAGTTCAGCATGGAGAACATTCTGGAGGCCCGNTTTATTCGCGAGGCGCTGGANCTGGCCGTCATTNCCCACGTGGCCGAGCATGCGGACGATGAGTTGGTAGNAGAGTGTGAAGCCATTCTGGAGGAGCAGCGCATTGCGGCGGAAAACGATAACGCCCTGGCGTTCCAGAAGCTGGACGATAACTTCCANCAGACGCTGTCGGGGCGNACCGGGTATCATCGTGTTACGCAATTGATCGAATCCGAAAAAGCCCATATGGACCGAGTGCGCAACCTCAGTCTGCACATGAGTGGTCAGTACCACCGGGTGCTCGATCANCATCGCGATATTCTCAATGCGGTGAAAAATCACGACCCCGAGGCGGCCCGCAAGGCCATGTCCGTGCATATGCAGGATGTGTACAAGGTGCTGACNCTNATCCCGCGCGAGCATCCGGANTATTTTCAGGACGAGTGAGNCCTGGGTNAATGTAGCGCTTCAGNTTNCCTGANGATGTTCGGATGTNGNCTCNTGCTCNGCNNNGGGGNTGNCGTCTNGTGANTGATACNGCTCGTTNTCCTGATTTTTGTNGATGCACTGTTCGTANGCCTGACTNTANTCCNNNTCNNCGNTNTGCTGGGCNTCCCNNGCNCACATNTCTTCGACGGAATACGCATCGCTNTGGTANATATCCACNTGNGCAACAACCNATGANCTGGCGCTNCTCAGCGTNAGNGCGANAATTGANANGNGTAGTCGATTCATANNCGGTGACTCATCAAAAAAGGGGAGTGCAAGANACACTCCCCGGTAGAACGACCTGGTGGTCAGTAAGTGAGTTACAGGTTGCCGTAGCCNATGGCACCGTTGCAGTGCAGCCATTCACTATTNGAGCCACCGCACTGGTTGTTTTGCCANACNCCGGTGTTGTAGCTCTGATTCTCAGACTGACGGGTGGCGCCGTTGACCTGAATGTAATCCACCTGCACATCCCGACCGCTGGCGTCGTTGCCATACTCCACAGTGATGCCGCCGGTCGCGCTTCCGTTCCAGGTATAGTTGCTCATGTTGGTGGACAGGGTCCAGGTGGCCACGGTGTTGTTATCNANGCGCAGGCTGATNTGNTCATCGCCATTTGTGCCGCGNGCGCGCACCACGATCTCGTTGCCCCCGGTGTTGCCGCCGCCGGCGTTACCGCCGCCACCGCCACCACCACCGGTGCCGGATTCCCAGACCGACACATTGGCGCTGCCGCTGCTCTGGTAACCTTCTGTCGCCATGACCTGATAATTGTGGGTTCCCAGNTACCAGCCCTGGTTGGCCCAGGCGTCAACGTGATTCTGGAANGTGATGGTGTTGTTGTTGCCCTGTGGACGCTTGGAGGTCCGGACGCTCCAGTACTGATAGAANGTTGTGTTGCCTTCGATGGAAGGCTGATTGACCCGCTGGGTGCGATACAGGTCNTANGTGCCACCGTCGGTGGACACAGTGCCTACCGANGTNCCACCCGGTGGCCGCCAGCTGCCCCAGCTATCCACCACGTAGTATTCCACCAGAGGGTTGGTACTCCAGCCATANAGNGTGAGATACGAGTTNCCNGAAGGCGAGTAGTTNCCGGCGTTGTANCCNATGATCCGGTTGGACGCCCCGGTGCTCCAGCCCTTGCCGCCAACAAAGTTGCCGGTGTTGGACCACTCGTAGCCGTAGTTGCCTTCNGAGCCCAGCGTCATGCAGGCGGAGCCGCCGCCATCGGTCCAGTGAGTNTAGTAGTANCCACCGTTGGTGCCGGTCTGATTGTCACANATGGTCTGNGCATTGGCNGCCGAGATACCCAGCACGGCCGANCAGGTGAGCAGGGCGGTAGAGAGNGATTTTATCCAGCNTCTCGCCCCGGCGTTGGTTTCAAATAAAGGCATACTTTGATCCTCGTGATTGAGTTATTTTTTTCGTCACGGGCTATCCGCCGTAATCGACGAAACAGGCTTTCGTCACTGTGAACGCCCGCCACGTTAGAGGCCTTGTCAGGTTTGACAGTACATCACTGACTCATGGGCTGGGGTCGCGTTATGATTATTGTTGGTTAGCATGCACCCGTCAGGCCCGAGTAGGTCCTTTTTAATCCTCAGTGTGATCTGAGGTTGAATCAGTGTCGGGAAGTGTTGACTCGAGACNACTTAAAGTCAAATTAACCATAAATGNAAAAAGGTTGTTTCATGTNTATATATTCAGAAAGACTATAACAAGCTGTGGTCGGAAGNCTGACANGGAGCGGCGCTGGAANTTTTGCCAAAAGCAGTTGTGGAACGACTTGGAGGCGGTATCCGGCCGATCGTCAGGTTATCTGAAAAGCGGATGTCNAAATCCGTGGTTTGTCGCCAAAATAAACGCCCGATATTGCGAATTGATATAAGCTGACCGACAACATGTAACCGTATTCAGAACAGCACTCGTCTTCGCAATGGCGTTATTGCCAGCGCGGCAAGCACCGCCAGCGCGACCGCCTCGAACCAGGTTGGCAGAAGTTCTCCGGTGGCACCNACCTGGGCCTCAGGGGCGATANCCAACCACTGCACGGTCTGATCCGCCACCAGTCCGACAAGAACCGTCGATACCAGAATNCCCAGCAGATACAGCGCCATGACGGCGGCGCCCATTTCTTTGCGCATGACGGCCAGGGTGGCCATGCTGGTAATGGGGGCCGCGAGGAGAAANACCAGGGCGGTTCCGGGCGAGACGCCTGCCACCAGCATGCCTGCGGCNATGGGGGTGGCAGCGGTGGCACACANATACAACGGTATACCGACAATCGCCATCAGAAACATGGCGGGAAGGCCGCTGCCGTGCTCGGCCAGGGCCTGAGGCGGCACCAGCGCCATCAGAATGCCAGCGATCACCAGACCGGCCGCCAACCAGCGGCTGATATCATCCAGCAGGTCGGCAAACGCATAGCGCAACCCGTCCCGCAGTCGACGGGACANGGAGGTCTGTGTGGTCTCGGCATTCGACCCCGCTGCAACCGGGCGGGTGCCACAGGTGTTGCTCTGGCAGCAGCCTGCCTCGTCGCCGACGTGCCTTTTGGGCTCATGGTGTCCTGACGTGGCGGACCTCGTCCGGGGGGCGTGGTCCGCCAGGGTCACCAACAGGCCGGTGGCAATGGCGGTAACGACGGCGCCAGTGGCTCGGGCGACCAGCATGAAGGGACCCAACAGGGCATAGGTGATGGCAATAGAGTCCACACCAATCCCCGGTGTGCCGATCAGAAAAGCGGTGGTGGGCCCCCGCCCCGCGCCGCCCCGGTGTAGGGCAAAGGCGGTGGGAATCGCGCCGCAGGAGCAAAGAGGCAGTGGCGCACCCATTACCGCAGCGCGGCTGACGCTGGCCAGTCCCTGACCNCCCACCCAGCGCAANAGGGCAGCCTCAGGAATCAGGGCTTTGATCAATGCTGCGGCCAANAGGCCGGCCAGCAGCCAGGGCGCAGCGGTCAGGGCAACGTTCAGAATCTGTTCGAGTACCACCATAGCAAGAGACTCCAGAACCGGTCTGGTGACAGGCCAAGGGAGATTATGGGACCAGTGTACACCCATGGGACATGGGATGCGGTCGGGAGAGTGGGGAGACAAAANAAAGCCCCCCGGCGCACCGGGGGGCTGACGTCAAGGGCCTATGGGCCCCTGAAATTCGGCGCTTAGAAGTCCAGACGCACGCCGGCTTCAATGGTGGGGCCGTATTCTTCGTACTGGGAGTTGAATTCAGAGCTGCCCCAGTAAGCGTACAGCGGCTCGTCATTGATGTTGACCAGGTTCANATACACCTGGGCCATGTCGTTGATCCGGTACTTACTGGTGATGTCCACTTGCAGGTGGTTGTCCTGGTAGCGGTCAAACATCGGATCGGAAGCGTCATCGGTTTCTTCGAAAAACTCGCTGCGGTAGGCCGCGGCGACGCGAATGTTGAAGCCGTGCTTCTCATAGCCCAGAGCAAAGCTGGCAATGTGGTCAGACTGGCCGGGCAGGGGGATACCGCTGTCGCGCTCGGGCAGGTCGGATTCACTGTCAGTGAAGGTGTAGCTGGCATCCAGCAGCAGACCGTCCCAGGGTCCCGGCAGGAAATCGAACTGACGGATATAGGCCAACTCGATACCGTAGAGCTCGGCATCCCCGCCATTGATGGTCTGAGTCACCTCATCAAAGGCTTCAAACGGGGCTTCACCGGCGACATTGGCGGTCAGGAAGTAGTTGCTGATGTCCTTGTAGAAGAAACCGGCGGACATCAGGCTTACCCCAGTGGGATAGTATTCCCAGCGCAGGTCAAAGTTGGTGGACTCCAGTGGCTCCAGGTCCGGGTTACCCGTTTCAGCGACCCGCTCGATGTCATCACCGGAGCCTTCGATTTCGATGATCTGCCAGGGACCGGCGGCTTCAAATCCCGGACGGGCGATGGTGCTGGTCAGCGCGGCCCGCACGGCCATGTTGTCCTGCAGCGCGTAGTTCAGGTGCAGGCTGGGCAGTACATGCGAGTAGCTTTTGCTGTCTGAGAAAGCGTTCAACTGGGGTTCGCCGTCATTGACGTTTTCGTCGATCGTCACCTGGGTGCCCCGGGCCGCGTAGTCGGTTTCTTCCACACGCACACCACCAATCACGGTCAGGCGCTTGAACTCGGCTTGGGCCATGACATAGGCGGCGTTGATGTCTTCTTCGATATCGTAGTCCTCGGCCGCACTATCGATCAGGCTGTCTTCGGCATTCAGTTCGAAGTTATCGCGGTTACCGTAGAAGAAGTCGCGATACTTGTCACGATCCACCGCCGGGCCAAAATCGCCCCGGGGCGGATAGTCCACGGGCGAGTCCTGGGCAAAGTCGGCAATACTGTAGGTATCACCAAAATCTTCGTAAATGCTGATGTCGATATTGTTTTCTTTTTCGCGCTGACGGGTCTTGGCACCGAACTTGATGAAGCCCGGCACTTCACCGAACATCACATCGCGCTGGGCGTTGAAGGCAACCGCCAGTTCGCGCTCTTCGTTGAACACGCTTTCACCTTCGGCGGACTCGAGAATGAAGTCGCTGGCGTTGCTGCCCTGATCGCCAATAACGTACAGCAGCGGCTGCTGGGCATCACCGGACTTGTCGTAACCCATGGCGACATCTTCCGCCAGAGTCTCACCGGTAATTTCCAGGTCGCCCGCTTCACCGGCCGTGGCATAACCCAGGTTGTAATCAAAGGTCCAGTTGTTGCGCTCGTTCTTACCGCCCAGGCTGTAGCTGGTGATATCGACAATTTTATTGCTGTCGGAATGCGCTTTTTCGTATTCAGCCCCAACGAATTCGCCGCTGTCCGCATCCAGACCTTCAATGTCGCCTTCCTCAAATTTGAAGATGTTCTCTTCTTTGGTTTCAGCGTCATCGAACTCGCTGTACATGGTGCGCAGATAGTACTCGTCGGTATCGGTCGGGCGATAGTCAAAGTTCAATGCGACGCTGGTGCGCTTGCGGGTCAGAACGTAGTCCCGCTGTTCACCTTCCAGCAGAGCGTTGACCTCATTGCCTTCCGGCGTTTCGGTCATTTCCCAGGGAGCCCCTTCGATGCCGTCGGAAACGGTATCGCGATCAAACTGGCTGACGGCAAATGCAATCCCCAGGTTATCTTCACCATCGCCAATGCTGAACAGGTCGGTGTAAGACGCCGAGATGTCCGGGCTGGTTTCTTCATTGGTGGTGTTGTAGCTGCCACCCACCGTGACGCTGCCGCTGCGGCCACCCAGATCAAAGGCGGTCAGGGTTTTCACTTCGATGTTACCGCCGACGGCGTCGCCGTCCATATCCGGCGTAATGGCCTTGGTAATCTCGACCGATTCCACCAGATCCGAGGAAATCGCATCGAGGTTTACCGCGCGCGAGTCGGCTTCCGGCCCCGGAATACGCATGCCGTTAATGGTGGTGGAGTTGAAGCTCGGATCAATGCCGCGAATGACCACAAAACGGCCTTCACCCTGGTCGCGCTGAACGGACAGGCCGGGGGCGCGTTGCAGAGCTTCGGCGACGTTCTGGTCCGGGAAGTTGCCCACCGAGTCTGACGACAGCACGTCGATTACCGAGGGCGCCCGACGACGACGGTTGATCGCCGCGGCCTGACCCGCCGCCTGGCTGTCGATCAGCAGACCTTTCAACTGATTGGCATTGTCCTGCTCGCTGCCACCACCGATGCGGATGCTGACCTCGGCGGTTTCGCCGGCGATGACCGTCACGGCCACTCGCTCTGGCATGGCACCGCCGTACTCTGACACCAGTTCGTACTGGCCTTCCGGCACATTGTTAAAACGGAAGCTGCCATCGCGACCGGTCACTTCCCGGCGGCGTTGGCCTTCAATACGGACTTCCGCATCGGGAAAGGTGAACTCGCCGGTGGCGTCGGTCACGTGGCCGCTGATGGCCCCTGTGGATTGGGCCTGGACGGCTGCGCAGAGCGCAACCAGCCAGAGACCGAACAGACCTCGCAAGAGGTGTTTTACTTTCATCGTGTACATTGAGCTATCCCCTGAACATAAGAAATAACCATCTCCGGAAGAACATCCTGTTCTTCCGGAGTGGCTCGGATTTTGTGGTAGAGGACGTCACGCTAGCGGGTTCATATGACAGTCGGGCGACAGTCATTTGAACAGCAGGTTAAGCTTTCATGACAGGCGTGTGGTCGGAGCTGTCACTCAACTGTCACCTTAAGTTCACCGTTCAGTCACGCCAGGGTCACATACCGGGAGCACACTCAAGCTCATCAAAATCGATGCAGAGCGCGCAACGATGCATTCAGGGTAGAGTGCGTCAGGGCGCTTTATTGTGATCTGTAAAAACCATTTGATTTCTGAGCCTGTTATGAAAAACGTAGAATGCAAAGCGACCGGGAACCGCGAAGGCCTCGTCAATGAACAGCGCCGCCGCCTGTTGCAGAGAAGTCTGATCGCTTCGGGGGTGCTCGCGGTCGGTCCGGGCCTGTGGGGTTGCACCACCCAGGGTTCTCCCCGATCCGCCAAGCCCTTGGCGCTGAAAAAGAAAGTCAGCAACATTCCCAACCTCGCCGGCACCTTGCACGAAGTCGTGGTTGAGAATGATCCGAACACCCGAATGATGGTGCCTCGTGGTTTCTCCGTTCGCGAAGTGGCGCGCACGGGACAGCGGGCCTATGCCGGTTCTGATTATGTTTGGCATGCACTGCCCGACGGTGGCGCCACCTTCCCGATGGACGATGGCGGCTGGGTGTATGTATCCAACTCCGAAGTGGGAGCCTGGCGCCAGGGCGGCGTGGGTGCACTGCGCTTTAACGCGCAAGGCGAGGTGGTCGACAGTTACGCCATCTGTACCGGCACCACCAACAATTGCGCCGGTGGCCCCACGCCCTGGGGAACCTGGCTGACCTGCGAAGAAATTGATGAAGGCCTGGTTTACGAGTGCGACCCCACCGGTCGTCAGCTCGCCGTGCCTGCACCGCTCTTGGGTGTGTTCAAACACGAGGCCGCGGCCGTGGACCCGGTTCATCGTCATATCTACCTTACTGAAGATACCGAGGACGGCAACTTCTATCGCTTTGTGCCCGAGTACTACCCTGAGGGTGGGCGTGCCGATCTGAGCAAAGGGCGGCTGGAAGTGGCAGTCGTGACCGGTGACGATCCGCTGCAGACCCGTCCCGTGCAGTGGCACACAGTGCCCAATCCGGTTCCCCGTCTGGGCGGTGAAGATCCCGAACGCCGCGAACGGCCCACCCGGAAACAGGTAGCCGATGCCGAACAGTTTGATGGTGGGGAAGGCTGCTGGTATCACGAAGGCATGGTGTACTTCACCACCAAAGGTGATAACCGAGTGTGGGCGCTGGATACCAACGCCAATACGCTGGATCTGATTTACGACAAACAGTCCGACCAGGCCTTCAATCCCGGCATTGACGATGTGGACAATCTGGTGGTGTCCGCCGGTGGTGACGTGCTGGTGGCTGAAGATGGTAGCGAAATGCGTCTGGTGGTGGTCGGTGCCGATATCACGCCGTTTGAACTGGTGAATGTGGTCGGTCAGCGTGACTCGGAAATCTGTGGTCCGGCATTCAGTCCCGATGGCGAGCGTCTGTACTTCAGCTCTCAGAAAGGTTACACGGGCGATCACACCGACGGCCGAATTTACGAGCTGCGCGGCCCATTTTTTGTAGACGCCGGTTAATCACGTCGACGCCGATGATCACCAAGTCCATGTCGGGTGGATAAGGCCAAAGGCCGCCATCCACCAACACCGAAAGTGAAGTAGAGGTCATTATGAACGGTTTCAGTTTGGCAACGTTAGCGGANTTATTGGAGCTGGGTGGTCCAGTGGTGATGGTTCTGATGCTGATGTCAATTTACGCCNTGGCGATCGTCGTACTGAAGTTATGGCAATTCCGCACCATCCGTCTCGGCGAGCGCCGTTTTATCGATCCGGCCATAGACGCCTGGNGCAAGGGTGACACTCACAAAGCCGGCGAATGTCTGAAAGGCCAGCCCAACCCCATTGCCCAGGCCATGAACCTGGTGGTCAAGGGCAGTGAAGCGGGCATTCCCGAAGACAGCCTGCGGGAAGAAGTGGCCCGCACCGCAGCCCGGGACATCAATGTCCTGCGTCGGCATTTTCGTCCGTTGGAAGTGATCGGCAATATCGCCCCGTTGCTGGGCTTGCTGGGCACGGTGATTGGCATGATTGCCGCGTTCAACCAGTTGGAAGCGGCCGGCAGTCAGGTGGATCCGTCGGTCCTCTCCGGCGGTATCTGGGAAGCGCTGCTGACCACCGCCGTGGGTCTGGTGGTGGCGATTCCGACGGTGGCGGCTCTGAACTTTCTGGAGCGCAGTGTCGAGCGCCTNCACGAAGATATGCAGGATGCGCTGGGTCGCGTGTTTACCAGTCGGGTTTTCAACCGCGTCACCGCTGATAGCACCGAACCNTCGGTGAGCGAGCGCAACTCGTCGAAAGCCGGACAACGCACCAAGTCCGCTTCGTTGGAAGGGGCCCTGGCCGGTGCAAATTGAAGTCGCTCCCCGTCGTAAGCGTAGCGTCAGCCTGACACCACTGATTGATGTGGTGTTCAACCTGCTGCTGTTTTTTATGCTTGCCTCCAGCCTCGCCCAATGGAGTGGCCTGGAGTTGGCGACCGGTAGTGAAACGGCCAGCAATGACGATATTCCCGCAGCCGATATCTATTTGTTGGGCGACGGAGAATTTCGTTATGACGAGCAAACGTATCCGCTCCAGGCACTGGCAGAGCAACTGACTCGGGACCTGGAGGCTGAGCGTATTTCTTCGGTGATACTGCGCGCTGAGGATGGCGTCAGGCTCCATGAATTGATCGACAGCTTTGACCAGTTGGGCCATGCCGGTATTCAGGCGTTGGCGCTGGGCGAAACCGCTGATTGATCTGTCCACCGCTGTAACCGAAACCTCGCTATGTTGAAACAGACCGATTTCTCCCTGCCGCCCATTCCCCGGCGAACCACCAATGCGGAGGACAATGTCCTGCCGCTGATCAATGTGGTTTTTCTGTTGCTGATCTTTTTTATGGTCAGCGGCACCCTGATCCAGGAACCACCGTTTGCCGTGACCCCTGCCACCACTCGTCACGCTGAGGCACTGGACAGCCAGCCGGAATACCTGGCCATTGGTGCCGATGGGCGCTTGGCCTGGATGGGCGAGGCCATAGAGCCGGCCGGATTAGCGGAACGTCTTGCCCAGCGCGAGCAGCCTGAGGCTCCCTTGCAGGTGCGCGCTGATCGCCGACTGGAAGCCCGCGTCCTGACCGAACTGTTGGCCGAGTTGCGTGCCGGCGGTGTTGCCCAGATTCAACTACTGACTGAAAGCGAATGATTCAACAACCGCGACCCGTCCACTGGCTGTTGGCCCTATCCCTGGCGTTTGCTGTGCACACCCTGGCCATGGTGCGTCTGGATTCAGACCGGGAAACCGTGCACCGCGCGGAAGATCCCGGGGCCCAGTCGATCACCATCGCGCTGGCACCGCCACCCAAGCCAGCTCAGCCGACGCCGGCCCCCGAGCCCGAACCTCAGCCGCAGCCGGAACCTGAGCCCGAGCCTCTGGAATCTCCGGTCAAAACGCCGGAACCCGAGGAGGAGCCAGAACCACAACCGGAGCCGGAACCAGAACCTGAGCCGGAGCCAAAACCCGAACCGGAGCCTGAACCCGAGGTTCAACCCGAGCCGGAACAGATCGTAGAGACGGACGAGTCGACCGAGTCCGCTGATGAGCACAGCGATCAGGAGGCCAAACGCACCGCGGATCGGCAGCAGGCCGGTGCGACGGGCGGCATTCAGGATGCGCCGCCGGATTACCGCACCCAGGTCAGCGCNTGGTTGGAACGCCACAAAGAGTATCCCATGAGGGCCCGTCGCAANGCCGAGCAGGGCATGGCCATGGTGTCATTCACCTTNGACCGGGACGGCAACATCCTCGATTACGAACTGATGCGTCCGACCGGGCACAACAGCCTGGACGAAGCGGTTGAAGAAATGCTCGAAAAGGCCAACCCCTTGCCCAAGATGCCCGATGACATCGCCCAGAGCCGCATGACCTGGACGCTGCCGGTGTACTTCCGNCTGAATTGACCGNCGGTATCTTCACCGGACACTGTCAGCCTGAATCCATGTCGAAATANACAAANGTACGTCCTNAGGAAAACCATGAACCACATCATGAATGTTGCGCCGACTATGGGCTCTGTGGCGCGCCAGCCTCGCGTCATAGTCCCGCTGTTGGCCGGTGCGCTGAGCGCGTTGCTTTTACTGGGTTGCAACAATACCGGACCTAAACAAAATCAACCCGTAGCCCAAACGGAAATCGATCGGCAAACCGCGTTTCGAGTGCGCTCGGAGTTCGGTTTGCCGCTGAATGACGATGGTGGTTGGGCCAGCGACACCAACGAGCCGGCCACCGTGTTCGCCGATGAGCCCTTCCGGATTCGCTTTGAAGTCGAAGCCACCGAAGCGGATAACACCGCGCGTCGTTACCCGCTTGACGTACGCCGCAATAATGGCGAGTGGGAGCCCCTGGGGGCCGAAAATTTCCCGCAGCCCGCCAAAGTGTACGAACTCGATTTTGATCGCCAGCCCAGTGACGCGATGGACGAGCTCTGGCACCTCATCAGCGGCGACGCCTCGGCGCTGTCCTGGATAGCGAATGGCGATGAAGGACACCTGACGCTTCAGTCTGACGACTTGGCACTGTTGGCCCTGGGGCGCTATGAAACCCATTGGGAGCCACTGGAGTTCGCGGTTGACCTGCGCCTGCCAGAGGTGGACGCCCAGGCAGGCGTCGTGTTNGGTTATGAGGATGCTGAAAACTATTTGCGCGTGGACGTAAAAGCCGGTGACGCCGTGCAGGTGGTCCGCGTCAGTGAAGGTANGGAGTCCACACTCGCCACTCACCCGTTCGACATCAAACCCGGACAGTGGTTTGAGCTGAAACTGATNCTGGCGGGCCAGGACCTGATCGTGGAATACCATGATGAGGCACTGGTCTTTACGGAAAACCTCAAACGGGACATTCCCNCTTCCGTCGCCGGACTGTATGTGCCGCAAGGAAGTCGGGCGGACGTGCGGGCCTTGGTGGTGGAAGGCCAACCNCNNTCGCCNCGCACNAGNATTATGGCCAGNGCATCNTTCGNGCACGGTGCCCCAACCCGGGATCTGTTNANCGTCTCCCTGCNACCGTTCACNGGTGGTGCCGGNNTCAGNTTCGCGGATCGTACACCGGTCTGGTCACCTGAGGGCGGGCACAGTGAATGGGAATTTCCCATCGTGATTCGCCGCTTTTCCGACGAAGCCGCCCTCAACGAGTCCGGTGACCGTTTCGAGTATCGGCTGGTGGATCAGACGGGAGAGCCACTGGCGTCGGAGGTGCTGGCCTCGGTAACCCTTGAAGTCGCCGATGGTCACCTGGGAGGTACCTTTGTGGAAACGCCCATGCGCATCGGCCCCTGGGAGGCGAGCAATGGCGATCTTTACTTTCTGATGGAACCGGCGGAAACCTGGAATGCCCTGATGACTGTCAAGTCCACCAATGGTGGAGAGAGCTGGTACGAAGTGGATGGCGCACACCGCCCCAAAACCGGCGACCTGGAAGGCTTCGCCTCGGTTCGGGTGGACGACAGGATCCATATGCTGCACCAGACCTCCGATCATGTGTTCTATCACGTGTTCCGCACCTCAGATCACCCCGAGCAACCGGATACCTGGGCCATTCGCGACGAACGACTGGCCTCCCCCGAAGAGCCACCTACCCAGGTGGCCGATATCGCTGTGCGCTCCGATGGTAGCGTGGTGGCGGTATACGGTGGCCCCGATAAAATTCACTCCCGCACCCGCTCACCCGAGGGTGACTGGAGCGAGGAAACCGTGATTGATGCCGACATCGGTCCGGCTCTGTCAGGCCCGGCGCTGGTGCTCGGCAAGCATGGTGTGGTGCACCTGGCTTACACCGGCGATGACGGCAGGGCGTTCTACCGTCAATTACTACCCAATGATGAACTGACCGAGCGGCAAACCATCGCGGAGGGACTCGGCACCGATAGTGAAGATATCGGCTCCATTCTGCCCCTGGTGTATCAGCCGGAGTCCGAAACGGTCGTGATGATTTATCGGCGGGCGGACGGCTATCTCTGTGAGCGGCGGCTCGACGCCAAGGGCAACTGGAGTGACCCGGTTCAGGTGAGCGACCGCACCGTGGTCCAGAACGCCGTTGACGCCGATCAGACCGGGGCGGACGCCATCGCCTATGGCAACAGTGTCCAGGTGCTGTTTATTGAGGAGGATACCGGCCACCTCTACCACACCGAACACGGTGGTGAGGGCGACTGGAGTGAAGCCCGGTTGTTGGTCGACGATGAATCGGTGCAGTGGGTGCGCGGTGCGCTGGTCAAACGGAATGAAGCTTCTGCGGCTTATGGCTACGTCTATGACGGCGGCGCCGATGGTGGCTCCGGCAAGAACCGCTACCGGGAGCTGCCACTCAAGGCACGCTGAAGTTCAGTGAATCGTCCGGGGTGTGAACCACCCCGGCTGCAGGGGGCGCACGGGAGTGCTATTATCAAGCTCATTGACCCAAGAACAAGGAGCCTGCCATGAGCGAACCCCTGTACTCCGAACACCCCGCCATGTTCAAGAACAACCCCATCGGTTTTATCGTCAGCCTGTTGCTGATTCCGGTTTTCGGGCTGGGGCTGCTGATTCTGCTCTGGTGGTATTTGCAGTGTAAAGGCTCACTGCTGACGGTGAAAGAGCACGACATTCTGTACGAACAGGGCCTGCTCAGTAAAAACCGGGCCGAGTTCAGTATTTCGGGCATTCGCACCGTGCGGGTCAACCAGAGTTTTTTCAATCGCATTTTTGGCGTGGGTACGATCCAGATCTACACCGCTGGTGACCAACCTGAAATCGAAGCCAAGGGGATGCCCGAACCCAACCGGGTGCGCGAATTGATCAAGGCCCGCCAGAACGGAGGCGCCCGGTAATGGTGGGGGAAGAAGATCGCAAGGACAGGAACGAATCCCGCAAGATTGCCATTGTCCTGGTTTCGCTGGTGGTGTTGGTGGGCGTGGCGGCGATGTTGCTTTTGCCCTCCCTGGCCGAATTCTCCGCGTCCTATCTGGAACCCGGCATGGGGCTGAAAACCGCCGCCATTGTCTCCTTCTTTGTCACCGTCGTGCTGTTTCTGGTCTTCGCCGTGGCTTCCGGCGACGGCCTGTTGGGGGAGTTGCAGTTTATGCTGCTGGGCTTCTTCCTGTTTTTTGTGATTTTCTGGTTGATGATCGCCTGGATTTTTTGATCGTCTGTTTCAAGTCGCTTGACCCACCTCAGTGGGCATAACCAAACACCGCGACAAAGTGGCATAGGGTGCCGCCCAACACAAACAGGTGCCAGACAAAGTGGGCGAACTTGACCTTCGAGTCCAGCACATAGAACACCACACCCAGCGTATAAGATGCGCCACCCGCCACTAACCAAGCGATACCGGCGGCCGGTACCTCGCGGGTTAGCGGGTGCATGGCCACCAGCACCATCCAGCCCATGACCAGGTACAGCCCCACCGAGAGTACCGGGTGGTGCAGCTTCCTCAGGCTCTTCATCAACACCCCAAAAGCCGCCAGCACCCAGATGATGCCAAACAGCGTCCAACCCCAGGGGCCGCTCAAGGCGCCCAGTGTAAAGGGGGTGTAAGTGCCGGCAATCAGCAGGTAAATGGCCGAGTGATCGATGTCCTTGCAAATCCGTTTGGCCCGTCCCTGCGGCAGCATGTGGTACACGGAGGAGGCCAGGTACAGCACGATCATGGTCGCGCAGAAGATGCTGACGCCCACCACAAAGGCCGGGTCCTCCAGGCGAATGGCCCGGGCCACCATGAACGGTGTGGCAATAATGGCGGCAATCAGGCCGATCCCGTGGCTGATGGTATTGGCGGCTTCTTCGCCCACCGTCTGCAAGCGGCCCTTCAGAGCCTGAGTGGCTGTGTTCATCAAGTGCTCCCGACGTGAATTCCTATGCTGAGCGCCAGCATAACCGACGCATGGTGGTCCGGCTAATGATACTATGCGCACTTTTTTGGTGCATAAGGACAGTTTGGTGTCTATCTCCTCTCTCTGGCGAGAAATTCTTGCCTATCTTGGCATTGAGCGCAACCGGACCCGTCACAGCGAAAAGCTGCTATCGGCACTGGGTGCCTTCGTGGGCATTCTGGCGGTCTATGGTTTCTCCCACTGGTATCTGGCCGACGTCGGTGCCCTGTTGATGCTCGCCTCCATGGGCGCTTCGGCGGTACTGCTGTTTGCCGTACCGCACGGGGCATTGTCCCAACCCTGGGCGGTGATTGGCGGCCATCTGGTCTCCGCAATAGTCGGGGTCAGTTGCCAAAAGTTGTTCCCCGGTACGCTCTGGACGCCGGCCCTGGCCGTTGGGCTGGCGGTGGCCGCCATGCATTACCTGCGCTGCATTCATCCGCCGGGCGGTGCCACCGCTCTGGTGGCGGTCATCGGTGGGGCCAGTGTACATTCCATGGGTTACCACTATGTGATCACCCCGGTGGCCCTGAATGCGCTCACCCTGGTGGCCACGGCGGTGGTGTTCAACAGCTTTTTCGCGTGGCGCCGCTATCCGGCCCACTGGAGTCGCCGCCTGGACCATACCAGACACGCGCCGCCCAAAGTCGGCTCCATCACCCTCAGTCAGGAAGATCTGGCGGCCGCCATGGAGCAGCTGAATTCCTACGTCGACATTACAACGGAAGAGCTGGTGGAGCTGACGCAGCTGGCACGCGAACACGCCGAGCAGCAGGTCGAGCACCCGCAGCGAATTGATGCCGGTCGTTTCTACAGTAACGGAGAGTTGGGGAATCGCTGGTGTGTGAGGCAAGTCGTTGATGCGGCGGATGCCGCGGAACAGCGCCGGGATCAGGTGATCTATAAAAACGTCGCCGGCGCCAACGCCTATGAGACCGGCATTTGTCAGCGGGAAGAATTCAGGCAGTGGGCGCGCTTCGAAGTGGTGGAATCCGGCGGAAGGTGGGTTAAGCTGGGCGGCAGTTGATCAACAAGACGGGAGTCAGTGCATGCGATTGGCCATTCTGGATGCGGATATTCTGAGAGAGGCGTTGCAGCCTAAGTACCACAGCTACGGCCGAATGTTTGAGGCGCTGTTCGAGCGTCAACAGCTCGATTGGGAGATGGACATTTTCAGGGTCATTGAGGGCGACTATCCCTCGGACATGGATCAGTATGATGCCTACCTGATCACCGGCAGCCAGTACGATGCCTTTTCCGATGAGCCCTGGATTCGCCGACTGCGTGAGTATGTCCGGGCGCTGTTCGAGGCGGGTAAACCGATGGTGGGTGTCTGTTTTGGCCATCAACTGCTGGCGCACGCGCTGGGTGGAGAGGCCGGGCGCGCGGACACCGGTTGGGGCCTGGGGGTGATGACCTATCCGTTGCTGACCAAGCCACCGTTTGTGGATGATGCCGAATCGGTATCGTTGATCATCAGCCACCGCGACCAGGTGACCCGCTTACCGCCCGACGCCGAACGTCTGCTCAGTAACGACTTCTGTCCGAACGCGGCCTTCCATATCCCCGGTCGGGTTCTGGCCATTCAGGGCCATCCGGAATTCAGCGTGGACTACGCTCAGGCCCTGTTGCAGTACCGCAAACAGGAACTTACGCCAGACCACCTGGCCAGGGTGCTTGAAAGCTACTCGGTTCCTCACCAGGGTGAGCGTGTTGGCCAGTGGATGCGCCGGTTCCTTGAGCAGGCCGTCGCCTGATCAGTGCTCGGCCCGGCCGGTCTGCATGTACTGACAGATGTGCTCGGCCAGGCTGGTGCCCGCCTCGTTCATCGTCAGGTAAGTCCGGTTGGCGCCAGCGGCGTCGATGCGGTTGGCTTCATCCTCGTACAGGCTATGGGAAACGATATAGCCCTCAAAGCCATTGCTGCGCAGTTTTTTGGCGGAAATGATCTTCGCTTCCGAGTCGCTCATGCTCAGGACCACCGCCTTGATCTGGGTCATGTCCAACCCCTGCCAGAAGGCCTGATCCTCGGCGTCTGCGAACAGAATATTGCGTCCCGCCTTACGGTGTTTGTCCACCTTGCCGGGGTCCGAATCCAGGGCAATCAATTTATAGCCCTGCTTCTGCAGGCGTTCGTAGGCGGCGGCACCGGTGCGGCCCATACCCATCACCACCACCTCGGCATCACCCAGGGAGATCGGCTGCTCGTCCGGATGCCAGCTATCCCGTTCCAGCTTCTGCAGGCGGTTGGCCAGCTTCTCGTAGAGCGGATGGGCGATGTGGTTGAGCGGTGCGGAGAGCACGAAGGAAAACGCCAGGGTAATGGCAATCGGCACCAGCCACTCCGGCAGCGCAACACTGGCGACGATCAGGCCAAACTCGCTGTAGTTACTCAGGCTCAGGCCAGTCAGAAAGGCGCTGCGGGCGCGCAGCTTGAAAGCCAGCAGCAATACGAAGAACAGCAGCCCCTTGAGGGGCAGCACCAGCGTCATGATGGCGGCAAAAATCAGCATGTCGGCGTCGGGCAACCCCTCCATGCCGATCTGCAGAAAGAAACCTACCAGAAACAGTTCTTTTACGCTCCAGAGCGAGTTGGACAGCTCGGTCGCGCGCGGGTGATTGGCCAGCAGGGCGCCAAAGGCCAGCGCTCCCAGTTCGGAGCTGAGTCCCACAGACTCGAACCCCTGGCCACCTACGGCCAGTGCCAACAGCAAGCCCAGCAACATCAGCAACTCGTCGTGGCCACTCATGTCGAGCAGGCGATAGAACACCGGACGCAACAGCGGCAGAGCGAAAATCAGCAGCGCCCACCAGGAGGGCGTCTCGCCGTTGGCAAAGGCCATGACCACCAGGGCGATCAGGTCCTGCACAATCAGAATGCCGATGGCCACCCGTCCGTGAAAGGCGCGCAACTCTCGCTTGCTGTCGAGCACCTTGGCCGCCAGCACGGTGCTGGAGAATGCCAGCGCCACCGCCAGCATGCCGGCGGTGTAGGGCGAGATATCCATAAACAGATAAAACGCCGGGGCGAGCACCAGACAGGACACGGTAAAATGCAGCAGCCCGCCGCCGATCACCTCCGGGCGCACCAGGTTGCGCAAGCGCAACTTCAAGCCCACTGTAAACAGCAGCAACAGCACACCCAGGTGGGCGATATGATCCAGTATTTCGCCATTCTCTTCGGGGAGGTTCAGTGCCGGGGCGACCGCACTGATGGCAAAGCCGGCGGCCAGGTAGCCGATCAGGTTGGGCAGGCCCATCCGGTGAACCAGAAATCCCAGGGTGAAGGCAAATGCGATCCAGACGGCTTCCAGCATGAAAAGCTCCGATGGTGAAACAAGGGGTCCAGTATACGGGTGGCTAGTATATCTGACCAACGCCAATAAAAAAGCCGTCGCCCGGACTCGGACGGCGGCTCAAGCGAGATGGTCAATGAGGGATGGCCGGTCACTCACCCCGGTGCATCATCAGTAAGTGCAGGCGTCCGGGTCGTTTGCCACAAAATAGGACTTGTAGTTGCTGGCACTGTCGTCCATGCAGCCCTTCAGGTTGAGCAGGCGCACCGAGCGGAATTCGATAGGGGCGCTTTCCGCCTGCAGTGCGATATAGCCCTCGTGCAGTAGCGTACCGTCATCCAGTTGCATGCCGCTGTACCGGATGACCTCTTCACCTTCCACCCGGTGAATCGCCAGGTCATTGCCGTGCACTTCCACTTCAGCGGTGACCCACTGATCGCCGTGATAGGTCTTGCTGGTCGACTCGATGATGTGATCCTCGCGCAGCTCGCCCTCATAAACCGCATGAGTACCCGGCGTTACCAGATTGGAGGTGTGGCGCTCATCGGTGCCGTTGCCACCGAGCAGTTGCACCTCCATGCAGGCGGGGTAGCCCTGGTCGATTGCCATTTCATACGGGGATTGGGCGTGATACATGATGCCGTTGTTGCGAATGGCCCACTCTGGCGCACCGGCGACCTGTTCGCCCACAAAGCGGTATTCCACCTCGATGCGGTAGTGGGAGAAGGGCTCCTTGTAAAAAATGTGGCCCCAGCGACCGTTCAGTTCATCGTATTGGTCATAACTGACCACGATCTTGCCGTCCTCCAGGCGGAAGGTGTTCAGGGTGTTTTCGCCCGGAGGAGAGCCGGCAATCTTGATGATCCAGTCATCCAGATCCTTGCCGTTGAACAGGTCGACCCATTCTTCCCGGTCGGCTTGATTGGGGGTGTTGGGTTGGCTGTTACAGCCGGTCATGACCGCAGTGGCCAATCCGATACAGAGCAAAGGTTGGGTCCAGCGCATTGGGGAGTGCCTCGTGTGTTTATGATTTATCGTACTGGGTGGGAATGATGCCAAATTTATTATGTAAAAACAAAGTTGCTATATAAAAAAGGCCGGTGAACGAATTCACCGACCAAGGTGTTACGTCCCCATCCCTGGGCAGGAGGTCTCAGCATCGCACCGCGTTAAAAGGAGCCGCGAATACCAAAGGTATAGGTGGCGCCGGGGTAGAAGGCGTCAAAGGTAATGCCTTCGTACTGATGCCAGGTGCCGACCGGTTCGTCGGTGATGTTGTAGGCATCGAAGGTGATGGTCAGGTTCTGCTCTTCAAGCACCGGCAGGCGATAGCTGCCGGAGAAGTCCACCTGGGAGCGGTCCATGGACTTGAGCTCGAACCCATTGGTGTACCCGGACACCGATCCATCCTGATGGTAGTAGGTCATACGAGCCTGCAGACGGTCGGTTTCGTAGAAGGCGGTGAAGTTGTAGGTCCAGTCGGAAATGCCGGTCACAATGGCATCCTCGTCACTGGCGCTCTGGTTAATGTGGGTGGCACTGGTGTCAAAGCCCAGGCCTTCCACAATAAAGTCGAGCGGCATTACCCAGATGGCTTCATAGCCAGATAGCGTGGTATAGCCATCCACATTACTGCGGGTACTCACCTGAGTCGTACACACGGTCGGGCCGCCACACTCGGCCAGTGCCTGCTCCCGGTCCTCGCCGATGTTGTTGATGTCCATGCCGTAGTTGGGCAGGTCCAGCCAGTCCACGGTCAGGGTGTCGGAGCGGGTGAACCCGGTCACTTCCTTGATGAAGTGAGTGAAACCGACATAGCCGGTATTTTCAAAATACCATTCACCGCCAATGTCGAAGTTGGTGGCTTCGAACGGTGTCAGGAAGGGGTTGCCGGCACGCACCGATTCGATACCGGAGCTGCCCCAGGCTGAGTTGGGGAACATGTCCGCCGGGTTAGCGCGGGTCAGGCTGCGCGAACCGCTCATGCGCACTTTGATATCGTCCCGCAGGTCGTACACCATACTGAACGAGGGCAACACTTTGCTGTAATCCGCCTTGGTTTCGCTCTGGTCGGTGCTCACCGTCTGTTCGGTATCCACCCAGCGAATACCGGCGTTGATGCGCAGCGGCCGATCATTCACCTGCTGCTCAACGTTGCCTTCCACATACAGGCCCAGCATTTCTTCACTGATGTTACCGACGGTCTGGCCAAACTGGTCGCCACTGGTTTTGATCGGCTCGAAGTCGTCATAGTTGGTGGCCTCCTTGATGCGCGCCCAGTCCACCTGGGCGATACCGGAGTACCCGTTATAGCCACTGATGTTGCTGCCCAGGTCGTCAACCAGTGATGGGCCGAGGTAGTCAGAGAAATTCAGGTCGGCATCGGAGCCGTCCACAAAATTTTCCTGAAACTCCTGCGTGCCGCCCCAGGCGTCCATGTTGCTGGAATTCTCATCCCAGGCCAGGCCGAACTTGATGCCGCTGACGTCGGCATCTTCGCCCCAGGCGAAGTCCGCATGGAAACCGTTGGTTTCGGTTACCCGGCGGTTGCGCTGGATACGGAACCGGTCGCCGAACTTCTCATTGTCCTGAATGACGCCGTCTTCGTTCTGGTCAAACTCCTGTTGCCAAGTCCAGCCAATATCGGGGCTGGCCGGGTCGAGACTGAAGTTGAACGAGGGCAGAGTGCCGGACACGGTGTACTGCATGGTCGCACCGGGGGACATATACAGCACATAAGGCTCGTCGCGATCGAATTCTGACTTGGTATAGCTCGCCGAGATGTCGGCCTTGAAGTCATCGCTGATCTGCCAGGCCATGCTGGGCATGAAACTGACAAAGTTCAGGTCTTCGGTGTACTGATGCGAGCCTACCCAGATGTGGGCGTTGTAAAAGGTTGCGTCGGTGACATAACCGTTCTCAACCGTGACATCTTCGGGGATGATGGCCGCCCCTTGATGCAGGTAGTTGCGCCGTCCCCACAGCATGGCTTCGGTACGGGTGAAGTCACGATCGGCCTGGGCATACATGGTGTCCAGGACGAACTCCATATCGTCATTGGGACGGAACTCCAGCGAGAGCAAGCCGGTCATCCGGTCGCGGTCGCCCACGGCGGTCATCGGACGGCCGAGATAGGGCAGCAGGGCGGTGTCCAGTGTCTCGGCGTCCAGACCAGAGGTGGCTACCGGATCGACCGGGTCACCCACTGCCACGCCGTCTTTGGCCGCCGCATAGTCCGGTGTGGCTTCAGGGCTCCAGAAAAAGTGGTTGAAGCCTTCGCTGCCTTCGACACAGGCCGAGTTGGTGCGCTCGGGGTTACTCCACTCGGCCACACAGCCGTCGGTGTAGAGCGCAACCGCTTCATAGCCGTCCACCCGGGAGCTTTTCTGCTCACCGGCCAGACCAAACAGCACGCCAAACTGTTCGTTGGAGTTGCTATACATGAACGAATACTTGGGGCTGACATCCTCGCTCAGCTCGCTATAGGCCCCTTCCAGGGAGTAACTGAAATGCTGGCCATCAAAGTCGGAAGGGCGCGCCGTGCGCATGTTCACATAACCGGATACCCCGCCTTCGAGCTGGCCGGCCGTTGCGGTTTTGGATACCGCCAGGCTGCTGAACAGCTCGGTGGGGAACAGGTCCAGGTCCACTTCGCGGTTGCGGTTACCGGAGGTCAGGCTGCCGGTAGAGGCCACCGCCATGGCATTGCCGTTGAGGGCAATTTTGGTAAAGCTCGGTCCCAGACCCCGCACAGAAATCTGCTGGCCTTCACCGGTCACTTCACGGTTGATCTTAACGCCGGGAATTCGGGCCAGGGACTCGGCCAGGTTCTGGCTGGGCATGTTGCCGATATCATCGGCGAAAATCACATCCGAGAATCCGTTGGAGTCCCGTTTGGCGTTGGTCGAGTTGAGCAGTGATCCGCGGTAGCCCGTGACGACCACCTCTTCAAGGCCGGTGGTGGCCGGGGCGGCCTCTTCATTGGCCTCCTGAGCCTGAGCAAAACTGGTGGCACCGATGGCAAGGCCCAGCAAACCCAGTTTGCTGAGGCGGAAGGTTGGGGTTTTCATGATGAACAATCTCCAAGCTGGCTTATCGTTATGAAAATTGGCGCATTATTCATTTCGCCCGAGAAGTGGGAGGGCGAAGTAAGACCGGTCAACTTATAGTCATCCGATCTCTAAGTCTTAAAGTAAGACATGTATACAAGTATGTCAATAGCCTTGACTGTGACTTATTGGGCAGTGCGAACGGGGAAATTGGCAGATTTCGTGATGCGTGGCACAAACCGGAGAAACAATAAAAGGATCAGGCGCCAACCCCTTAAGTTCAATTTGACAATATGTAGGTGCGGTAGTTAACTCCAGAAGACGCCTACGGATCGGCGGTACCCAATAGCGCTTAATAACCCGTTCTAATAATCAACAATCAGCGCTATTCACTTAAGTTGTTATTGAGTCGAACCTCCGTCGGTGAGCAGGCGTTTTCTTGCATTCATTTGCAACACTCCACATGCCAATAATGACTTGAAACAGGAGTTCGAAAATGACCCACTTACTACACAGAAAACTGATGTTGGGGGCGGCGTTATTTGTATCCGCCCAGGCGGCGCAGGCCATAACTTCCGGCTCCGCT
Source organism: Marinimicrobium sp. (assembly GCF_002695945.1). NCBI lineage: Bacteria > Pseudomonadati > Pseudomonadota > Gammaproteobacteria > Cellvibrionales > Cellvibrionaceae > Marinimicrobium > Marinimicrobium sp. Next base: position 207,515 of record NZ_NZQP01000012.1, read on the forward strand.
GAGGCCACCTTGAATGTCGATAACCAGTGGGGCTCTGGCTACTGTGCCAGCGTCACCATCGACAATAATGGCGGTAGTGCCATCACGGACTGGACCGTCGGCCTGGATCTTAATGGCAGTAGCATCAACAACCTCTGGAACGGCAACCTGAGCGGAACCTCAGTGACTCCCGCTGCTCATAACGCCACCATTCAAGCGGGTAACAGCACCGGCTTCGGCTTCTGCGCCAACGGTGGCAGCATTGCGGAGTTGGCCTCCCTTGATGTGGCAGGGGGCGATGGATCGAGCAGCAGCTCCAGCTCCGACAGCTCCAGTAGTTCAAGCAGTTCCAGCAGCTCCGATGCCGGCGGTGACAACAGCGTGACCGTGCGCATGAGTGGCGTGACCGGCGACGAAAGCGTCAGCCTCGAAATTGGTGGCCAGACGATCGAAACCTGGACGTTGAGTGTCGGCATGCTGGATTACACCGTGAGCACCAACGCCACCGGAGAGCTTCGCGTGGCCTTTACCAATGATGAAGGTGATCGTGACGTGCAGGTGGACTATGTGATCGTCAACGGCGTCACCTACCAGGCGGAAGATCAACAGGACAACACCGGCGCCTGGGACGGAGAGTGCGGTGCGGGTTCCTATTCGGAAATGCTCCACTGCAGCGGTTCCATCGGCTTCGGCAACCCGTTTGATGGCAGCAGTTCGTCTTCCAGCTCCAGCAGCTCCTCCAGCTCCAGCAGCAACCCGAATCCGGGCAACCCGGACTTCCCGCCCTTCCACGTGGGCAACATCACCACCAACGGCCAGGTCCGCTCCGACTTTATGCAGTACTGGGATCAGATCACCCCGGAAAACGAAGGCAAGTGGGGCTCGGTCGAAGGTACGCGTGATCAGTACAACTGGGGTCCGCTCGATGCCATCTATGACTTTGCTCGCGCCAATGGCATTCCGGTCAAAGCTCACGTACTGGTGTGGGGCAGTCAGCGTCCCGGCTGGATCGATAGCCTAAGCCCGGCGGAACAACGCGCGGAAATCGAAGAGTGGATCAGCGACTACTGTGACCGCTACCCCGATACCGAAATGATCGACGTGGTGAACGAAGCGCTGCCCTCGCACGCACCGGCCAACTACGCCGAGAGCGCCTTTGGCAGTGACTGGATCACTGAATCGTTCCGCCTTGCCCGTGAGCACTGCCCGAACGCGGTTCTGATCTATAACGACTTCAACTTCATGACCTGGGACACCGACGCGATCATCGATATGATCCGCCCAGCCGTGAACTCCGGTTATGTGGATGCGCTGGGTCTGCAAGCCCACGGTCTGTACAACCCGCGCGTCTGGACCGGTCCGGAGATTGAAGCCAAGCTGGATCAGATTTCTGAGTTGGGTCTGCCGCTGTATATCTCCGAGTACGACATTCAGGAGTCCAACGACCAGTTGCAGCTCGAGTACATGCAGACGCACTTCCCGATCTTCTACAACCATCCCAATGTGGTGGGTATTACCCTGTGGGGTTATATCGTGGGTGCCACCTGGCGTGAAGGCACCGGCCTGATGACCAGCAGTGGTCAACAGCGGCCGGCCATGCAGTGGTTGATGGAGTACCTGAACCGCTAAACGCAATAAACTGGAAAAGGACTTCCAGTTTTCTCCCCGTTATATTCGATTTCCCGTCCCCCCATTATTGTATCTCGCGCGCGCCAGTACTCATGCGCCTAAACCTCTTGCGCTACACCGCTAGGCCTTTGACAATAGATCAGCCCGGAGAATCTAAAACCGTGGTTTTTGAGTCACTAGATTGATACTGCGGAAAATTTGCCCTAAAGCGCTATAGTGAAGATGTGGCGGGCAGGACACAGGCCGGCGCTGATGATCCCAATTTGAGGAGATTGACCATGAAACCTTTAAGTCTCTTGGCACTGGTGTGTTTGGGTGCCATCTCGGCGGCCGTGTCGGCCGATGAGCGTCCGGCCCAGATTTACCTGAACGAAAACCTGGGGTTTAACATTGAAGGCTATAACTACGCCCAGGATGAGCTGCCCTGTGAGATCGAACAAAGTCTGGTAAGCAGCATTCTTGAACGGGCCGAGAAGCAGGGCCTGGTCATGCAGGCCGTCAGCACCGCCGATAAAATTAAGGCTGGCGATATCCCCGTGTTGGCAATCGACATCGAGGGCCTGACGTTGGGCAGCGAGGAATTCACCTTTGGCATGAAATCCAACTCCAAGCTGCCCGCGGTAAAGGTCACTACGGCGCTGATTCACGCCACCGCGCCCAACAGCGTGGTTACGGCCAGCCACAGCTGCGGCTTTGCCTCGCTCAGGGATTTCACACCCAGCAGCAACGTGCTGGACATGGGGACCGCCTACACCGTCTGTTCGGCCACCCAAAGATGCCTGAAGGACCTGAGCAAGGACATTGTTGAGTGGTTGGTGCCGTTGCTGTGACCGAGCTGTAGCCTCTGGCTGACTTCCGAAGTGACCGGAAAAAGACCGTAACTTTGTTGTTTATTGAGGTTCGCGTGCCTCCCATTGGCGAATAATGTCCCGAGCATACCGGCCAGAGGCGGTGTAGTCCTTCTCGGACCAGTTGCCCTCGGGGCTGGCGCCGACGACCAGCGCGGATGCACCTTCCTCTTTGTCGTTCAGTGCCCAGTTGGCGTGACTGATATTGTGTTCCTTGAAGAAGTCCATCCAGATTTCGGTTTGCGCTGTCGCAACATCACCATCGCCGTTGGCATTTACGGTGCCCCACTCTGTCGCGAACAGGGGCAACCCTTTATCAAGGGCGTCGCGGGCTTTGTCCCGCAGAGAATCGGTGTGGGTACCCGCGTAGAAGTGCAGGGCATAGGCGAGGTTCTGAAAACCGGTAATGGGGCTTTCGGCCGCGACGTCCACATCCTGTGACCAGTTGGGCGTGCCCACCACAATCAGGTTGTCCGGGTCGATAGCGCGGATGGCTTCAATGACTTGCACCGCATAGGGCTTGAGGGTATCGGTCCAGGAGACATCCAGCGGCTCGTTGTAGATTTCGTAAATGACGTTCGGATGCTCGCCGTATTCCTCGGCCATTTGCGTGAAGAAAGCCACCGCGCTGTCCGGGTGATCTTCGGCGTGGTGGCTGTGCCAGTCGATGACGACGTAGAGGTCATTGGCAATGGCCGCGTCCACCACTGTGCGAATCTTGGTCAGGTTACTCTCAGGTGACTCCAGATAACCACCGGGGGTTTCTATGCCCATGGCGGCGCGAACCAGCTCGGCGTTCCAGTCTTCAGCCACCGTCTTAACCGCGCCCGCGGTATAGAACTTGTCCCCGCCCCAGCCGTCGTTACTCCAGAACAGGCTGGGCCCGGCGATGCTGCCGGTGGAGCCGCCGATCAGCACCTGATTGCCTTTTGTGGTGAGAGGGGCGACATCCGCTAAAGCGCTCAGCGAAAATAGGGAAAGCAGCAAGGCTGCCAGTACGGGCTTGAGGTTCAGCATCGGGAATCTCCTTCGGAGCGATTATTATTAGAAGGCAATAGGGAGAGCATGATGGAGATCATGCTCTTTTACCATCAGTGAATATAAAGTTTTATATAAAAACCGCTTCGAGGTTACCGCACCTTTCATAAAAAGCCAAACGCCGACTCTCAGCTCGCTTCTTGCATCGGCAAGTGATAGAAGCGCCGGGTTTCCGCAACCATCTCCGCTTCGGTCATTTCCTGAGCGGGCTTGGACTCCCTGACCCGGCCGGTAAACCGGTCGTGTTCTTTCAGATAGTGCAGCAGCTCTTTACGGGCTTCCCCCGACCCGATCAGGTACAGGTCGTCGGCGCGAGCGATCGCTTTACCCACGGCCTCGTAAAAGCGGGTGAGTGCATGCCGGTAATCCAAGAATAGGCGATTCCCGGCTGCGCTTCTGCTTGAGCGCGCTGCTGGCGCCGGAGAAGCATCGCGTTTCGTGACCCCGGTCCTCGACCTGCACGGAGGTTCGTTGTAGTGTGTGCCGCCCGATTGACTGTCAAGGAATCCGAGACAATGCTGCAACTGATCGCCCTGATTAAAAACCTGATCTGCTACGCCCTGCCGATTTATCTGGTGCATCTGTACCTCAAGCACGCCTATGGCATTGGCGCCTGGCAGACCATTCGCTGGTGGGCTAAGAACTGGGGCGGCCTGGAGCACCCGGGCATTACCTTGACGTTCACCATTCTTCCTCTGCTTTTTATCATTTTGATCATGTCGCCCATGGCCAATCGTGTCTATCTCTCGGCGGTGGGGGAGCAACATAGGCTGGTATACCTTGGCAATGACGGCCCGGGAGCCGGCCGCTACCTGCCGCGAGATGAGCCTCGGTCCGAGCCGTATACTTATCTGTCAGATGTCGGCTACAACATGAGTTTTGATGATATCTACCGAACTGAACTCTTTATCAAAGACCGTGGGACCGACACGGCAGGTACACCTGTCAAAGAGTTCCGTATGATTCATTTTATGGGTACCGTGGCGTTTATACTGGTGCTCTGGTTGGTGTTCATGAGTGCGCTGCACCTGCTCGCTCACCCTGCCAGTGTGGCAGTGGCCAGTGGTGGTACACAGGTTGAGCAGGCCACCATGGAAAGCTTCGACGAACAACTGCGCTACTGGCATTTAAATAGAGGAACGCTGTTGGCGATTGGTTTTGGTGCAGTGGTGATGGGATGTGTTGGAGGCGCTCTGTCCCGGACGGAGTTCGGGGCTCGAGCCTACCCGCTGCCATCGACGGTTCGTCCAGGTAATACGTTAACCGGTGTGCCGGTGTATAGAGCGTCCGATTTTGAGCATCGTCAACGGATGGATGGCGAGTTCGATAGTGTGAGAACCCGATATCGTTTTGTTACGTTAAAGTTTACCGACGGATTCCCGATGCCCGCTTACGTGACTACCCGGTTTCATACCGATGAGCATCCCGGTCTCTTTGACCGACTGAAGGACCAGATCAAAAACGAGCAACCGATAGAGGTCAGGGTCGATGACGCACAGCGTATACGTATTGAGCGGCAATAGTCCTTGAGAGAGGAAGGAGTTTGCGCTTATGGATTCAAGAGCTGCGTTGGCCGCTACGGCACCGCTGCTGGGATTGTCCCATACCTGTTTTTGGATGTGCCGGCGCAGGCCCTCAGCGGTCTGGCAGCGTGCGCCGGTCACTCCATCAACCGTTATCGGGAATCTCCGGTTCCACCAGCTTGGCCAGCTGTTCCAGCGATTCCTGCCACCCCAGATAGCACATCTCCTCCGGAATCACCGAGGGGATGCCCTCCTGAACAATGTGAATCTCGGTGCCGCAAGAGACCGCTTTCAGGTCGACGGTCACCATCATCTCCCCGGGCAGGTTCTCATCATCAAAGCGGTCGGTATGCCGGATGCGCTCATTGGGCACCAGCTCCACATATTCGACGGTAAACGAGTGGCTGCTACCAGTGCCAAAGTTGGTAAATGACATGCGGTAGCCGCCACCCACCTTGGCGTCTATTTCATGGACTTTGCCGGTAAAACCGTAGGGCGCGATCCAATATTCCAGGCCGTCTTTACTGGTAAAGGCCTTATACACCCGCTCGGTGGGAGCGCGCAGGACGCGGTGCAGTCGTACGGTGCCGGTGTTGGCTGGCATATTAATCCTCCAAAAGTTGAACAGTGAGCCCATCACAGGGGCCGTTGCTGAAGTAAAGCAGAAAATCCGGGGGGTTGGAGCCCGAACCTCGCTGCTTCTGTTCAACTGGTCGGTTGAACCACGACAGAATCGACAGCCCAATTGTCAGAATGGCTCCAAATTCCAACCTTTTTTGGTAGCTACCAGCCGACCCGTCAATCCGAGGTTATTCAGAAATCGGTCGTCATGCGATACCACGAGCAACGCCCCCGGGTAGTGGCGCAACATAGTCTCCAGCGCCTCTGTGGAAGGCAGGTCGAGATGGTTGTTCGGTTCATCCAATAGCAGCAGCTCCGGGGGCGGGTCGGCATAGAGGATACACGCCAGTGATCCTTTCAGGCGCTCGCCTCCGCTGAGCCTTCTACTCGGCATCTCGACTTTGGGTGCGTCCAGTCCCAGTTGTGCCAGCCGCATCCGTAAGTCCCCTTCGGGGGTGGTGCGGTTCGCCAGTTGTAACTGCTCGAGCACCGTTTTCTCAGGGTCAAGGTTGCCCAGCCGCTGATCAAGATAGGCGCAGTGCGGCGTCACCTTGCAGGTGCCCGACAAGGGCGCGAGCTGGGCTGCGAGCACGCGGAGCAGAGTCGACTTCCCACAGCCGTTCGGGCCGACCACGCCGATGCGCTGCTGCCCACTCAGGGTCAGGCTGATAGTGCGCGTAGGGCCCTCAACAAAGGGCAGCTCCACGGCCTCCAGTTCCGCCACCCGACGTTTTGGTGCCTGCCAAATGGGTATGGCATGCAGGGTGATCTCGGCTTCATGATTGATCTGTTGCGCTGCTTCGCGCACCTGTTGGTTCAGCTCGGCTCGAGCAGTGGCGTGCTTCTGGTGTAAGGCGCCTGTCCAGTGTTCGCTGCGCTCCTTCTGGCGGTCCAGAAGAATTTTGGCCTGATTGGACTCCTTGCCCTGTTGATTGCCGCGGGCCCGTCGACGTTCCTGACGTTCCCGCTGCTGGCGCATTGCCCGCTCCTCGCGCTGGCGTTCGAGCTTGCGCTGATTAAGCTGATCCAGGGCGTTCTGTCGCTCCTCGGCCCTGCGTTCGGCATAGAAGGTGTAGTTGCCTCCGTAGCGGTGCAGTCCCTGCGGGGTCAGTTCGACGATGTGCTCCATGGCGTCCAGCAGTTGCCGGTCGTGGCTGACCACGATCAAGCCACCCGGCCAGCGCTTGAGATGTTCGATCAAGGCCTGTCGGTTTGGTCGGTCGAGGTGGTTGCTGGGTTCATCGAGAATCAGAAAGTCGGCGTCCGAGAGCAGGGCGCCAATCAGGGCGACGCGCATGGTCTCCCCACCGCTGAGTAGACGGGCAGGGGCGGTTGCCTCAAGGTGGCCAAGGCCACCGCGCTCAAGTTCATGGCGCAGTCGCTGGCGAATGTCCCAACGCTCGCCCACGGCATCGAAATCCTCCGGTGCCGTACTGCCCAACTCAATGCGCGCCAGCGCATCCAGCGCAGGCTGAACGCCCGCCAGGTCACCGACGGTGGCGCCCTCCGGGCAGGTTACTTGTTGGGCCAGGTAATGCACCAGGCCGGAGCGCAGGCAGTCTCCGGCGCTTGGCTGCAGTTGCCCCGCCAGAATGCGCGCCAGGACCGTTTTGCCGACGCCATTGCGGCCTACCAGCCCCGTCGGCTGCATATCGAAGGTTTCATTAAGATCGGCGAATAGCGCTCTGCCATCCGGCAGAACCTGGGAGACACCTTTCAGTGTGAGATAGGTTGTAGTCATGCGATATTCCATGGATGCCAAGAACTCCCCCGGCGACTGGGGGCTGGTGGAGACTGGCCGTCTTGAGGACGGCGGCATCAATGACGCATTGGACTAGTACCTTTCTAATAGAGCGGAGTTCGTACAAGTATTGTACAAGGGCGCGCCGGAATGGACAACGTAGAGATCCCAAAACGCGGAGCGGTAAAGCTCCCTTTTAGCTTTAAAAATTACTGGCGAGCGTCTTTAATAAACATGGCTGTTCCAGCCTTTCTCATTTCCACATGAAATAGCTCAGTTGCTCTAATTAAATCTCCCAACTTCTTGTAGCCATAGTTAATTGAAGAGAATGAGCTGTTGTTTGATATGTAGTGGGCGACTTTGCTCATGTGTGCCCAGCCATCATCCTCAGATGTTTGCTCCACCGCGGTCCTTAGCAGCCTTACCAAGGCGGTGTCCTGCCTGAGTTCATTTCTACTCCTCTTTGCTGAACGTTGAGGTACTTCTGACTCTTCCTCCGCTTCAACAACGAGGTTTTCTGTGTAGATGAACGTCGAGCACGCATCGACGAATGGCTTGGGGGTTTTGCTTTCACCAAACCCGTAAACGGTCAGTCCACTTTCCAAAAGCCTAAGTACAAGGGGCGTAAAATCGCTATCGCTAGTCATCAAAGCAAATGCATCGACGGTATTACTGTAAAGTAGATCCATCGAGTCAATGATCATTGCTGCGTCGGTGGCATTTTTACCTTTTGTATAAGCGAACTGCTGCATGGGTCGAATGGCATGAGGGTGAAGCTTATCTATCCAGCCAGACAAAGAGGGACTTTTCCAATCGCCATGTGCATGACGGACGTTAACAATCCCATGTTTTGCGAGCTCTTCCAGTACTCCGTCTATTGAATTATGGCTGACATTATCGCAGTCAATAAGAAGCGCTATTCTTTTCCGTTCTGGCATAAATCCCTCTGAATTTACAGTATTGAGAAATCAAGCACTAAGTGCCTTCAGTACAGCTTTCGGCTCTTTCGATACCACATTCAGCAGGACAAGCGCGGGGCCGTGTGGCGCGCGGTCGCCACGTTCCCAGTGACGCAGCGTGCTGACGCTGATACCGAAAGCGGAAGCGAATTCATTCTGGGACATTCCAAGCTTGGCTCGAACCTGTTTGACTTCTACAGGCCCAAATTCATGCACTACAGCTTTTTCGATCTTCCCCTTGGAATATTCAAGGGCCTCATCCAGACCCTGCTTTATGCTTGCAAATGCGCTACTCATATTAACCACCATATCGCTTAAGCAACAGGTCAGTCAGCTTGCTCAATTCATTACGTTCAGACTTTGAGATATTCGCTTTCTCACCCTTGCCAAAAACTGTCAAAAGGAATAGCGGCACACTTCCATTATGGTAGTAATAGATAACCCTTACTCCACCACTTTTACCTTTACCTTGCGCAGACCAGCGAAGCTTCCTGATTCCTCCAGTGCCTTGCATAATATCCCCGCCCTGCGGATGAAAAGCTAAGTAATTGATAATACTTGCCTTTTCCTCATCCTTGAGGAGGTTAGATGCTCGCTTGATAAATTCAGGGAGTTCTACGATGGTCTGCATGGCTTTAGTGTAATCCATTGGATTATGGGTGGTCAAGAAATAAGCCTATTGTGTTCAGCCTATGGCGATTGTCTGGCCGTATTGTCTGCATCCGGGAAGCGGCGAGTCCAAACCATAACCCTTGCTTATGGACTCAAGAGCTGCGCTGGCGTGCCGATAGCGTGGGACTACCGTCAAATGGAGCTCCCTGATGTTCAATCGCCGCCTGAAACAGGAATTCGAAGCGCAGCGCGCAGAGTTGGCAATGCTGCGGCAACTGACCGAGCAGATGGACCGGGGCATGCTGTCCATCACGCTGGATGCGGACTTCTGCATCTCGGCCGTAAACCAGGGCTTTGCCGATGCGCTCGGCTACCGGAAAGATCAGCTGCTGGGGCGGCCGATGTCGGAGATTGTGCCACCCTATGTGCCAAAGCTGGCCTGTTTCCGTAACTTTAATCAGGCCGTTGCCAGGTTCGAGCCCGTCAGTGATGACTACCGTTACTTGCGGGGCGATGGTGGCCCTTTGGTCTGGCTGAACGTTCAATGGTTTCCGGTACGAGGGGAGGACGGCACGCTCGCCTATGTGCAGGGCTATGCCCGCGATGTCACCAAGTCCGTGGAGGGCACAAAAGAAAGCGAGGCTTTCATTGATGCGCTGATTCGCTCGACCGCTGTCATTCAGTTCAATCTGGATGGCATCATTATCACCGCAAACCAGCAATTTCTGCAGGCCATGGGCTACCGGCTTGAGCAAATCGTTGGTCAGCACCACCGGATATTCTGTACCCCGGAGGAGGCCGGCTCGCCCGAATACGTTGCATTCTGGGAAAAGCTTAATAGCGGACAGTACGTCGCGGATCGCTTTAAGCGGATCGATAGTCGTGGCTCTGAGGTGTGGCTTGAAGCCACCTACAATCCGGTTTACGACGCCGAGGGCAACCTTTCAAAAGTCGTGAAATTTGCCAATGTGGTCACTGACGAGGTGGCGCGGGAAGCCCAGGTCCGAGAGGGCGCAAGCGTTGCCTATGACGTTTCACAGGAGACCGATGTGAGCGCCCAAAGAGGCACTACCGTCGTCAAGAAGACCGTTGAAACCATGCAGAAGATAGCCGCACAAATGCAGGCGGCGACTCAAAGCATTGAGGCGCTGGGTGAACAGTCCCTGCAAATCAACGCCATCGTGCAAACCATCGGCGGCATTGCGGAGCAGACCAACCTGTTGGCGTTGAACGCCGCTATTGAGGCCGCCAGGGCCGGAGAGCAGGGGCGTGGGTTTGCCGTGGTGGCCGACGAGGTACGGCAGTTGGCGGCTCGCACCAGCAACGCCACAGAAGAAATTGTGAGCGTCGTCGAGAAAAACCAGACGCTCTCAGATGAGGTCAAGCGCCAGATGTTCAGTTCCCGGGAGGAGGCCGAACAGGGCCTGGATCTGGCGAACCAGGCGGGCGCCGTGATTGTGGAAATTCAGGAAGGCGCCAAACAGGTGGTAGACGCGGTAGAGCGCTTTGCCAACCGTTTGCAATAGCGGAAAGCTCAGCGCATTCGAAAATGGATGAAAAATAGAGTACCTATTGTAACAAATGTAAAAGAGGGTCTCCTATGGTGTACAGATGCCCGGCCAAGATGTATTTTTCTAAAGCCTGAACACCACAGGCCATCGAAGGCTCATTATATCACTGGGATCAGAGTGATAGGGAATGGTTACTAGCGAACATGAGTGGATTGATGAAATTAATAAGAAGCGTGTTCATATTTCTCTCTTTGGCGTTTTCCCTTAATACGACAGCGGAGAGTGTGGTTATTGAATGTTATGAATGCACAAGTGAACATCGGCATTCGAAGGCATTGAGCTGGGGCGAAATTAATGCGCCATACATCCCCAAGCCATACGTTGATATGTATGATCCGCCCCTCATTACAATTCTAAACCTAAGGAAACTCTGATTAATCGCAGCGCAATTTGATGTGTACTCGAAAAATCGGAATTTCCGGCTATTTTCGGGCGGTATAAGGCCCGATCTGTTGTTT